>NZ_JBRIQR010000022.1:0-92670 GCF_052983755.1 Enterobacter sp. CFEC122
AGATTCAGTAAATTTTAGCGGCTAAAATTGCTCTCCTGGCGTAGATAAAAGAAGTATATCCACTTAAATTACTGATTATTAACTACTTACTAGTCCATTCATCAATCATATTCGCCCAATCTTGTAGCATCTCGGCCCTCTGCTCACGATATTCAGCCTTGTTATAAACAGCTCGTACCCCCTTTTGTTCATGGGCAAGGCACTTCTCAATCCAGTCAGTATTGTACCCGGCCTCATGTAGCAAGGTGCTGGCAGTACGCCGTAAGTCATGGGGACCAAACTTAGGTAACAAGTCCCCTTCTTTCTGAGCCAGACGATACGTCAGTGTCAAAACCCGGTTTAAAGTAGCGCTACTCATTGGCGCATCGGAATCGTACCGCGAAGGAAGGATAAAATCAGAGCTACCGGCAAAGGTTTTGAGAGCAATCATAATATCCATTGCCTGTCTGGAAAGAAAAACCAAATGTGGATTACGTCGTTTCATCCTCTCCTTTGGTATCGTCCATAATGCCTCACTAAAATTGATCTCGTTCCAGGTTGCGTTAGTAAGCTCACTTTTACGTACCATCGTTAACAGCAAAAGTTTAACCGCTGCTCTGATTGATGGCGTCGTTCCTACCCGTTCCATGTACCGATACATCAGACCAATTTCAACTGGCGTCAATGCCCTGTCACGAGGCTCAAATTTCGCTATGCTTGCAGGCCGTACCAGATCAGCGGGATTCTCAACCTTCTGACCGCGCTCAATAGCCCAGCGATAGACTTGCAATACAATCTCTCTGGCGTGCACAGCTGTCGCCGGTGCCCCTCTCTCGACAATGTTATCGGTTAATGCGCGTAAGTCTTCATGTGTAATCTCGGTCAATTTCTGCTGCGCAAATTTTGACTTCAACTCCCTTTGATATACCGAACGCCGCATATCACGCGTCGATTCAGCCATTTGATAACCGCGTAACCATTTCTCAGCCCATGCACCAAAAGTCTCCGCATCTTTGATACGAGCTTTATCTCTGGCTTTTTCCCTCGCTGGCGATCTTCCACTGGCAACCATTTTTTTAGCTTCATTGAGCCGTTCACGCGCTTCTGCAAGCGTGATCCCTCCAACACCATAGCGGCCAAAAGTAACGGTCTCCTGTCTTCCGTTTATTGAATAGTTATAACGAAATGAAATAGTTCCAGCCGGAGTGACCGCAACATACAGACCATCACGGTCATTAACTTTATAGAGTTTCTCCTTCGGCTTAAGGTGACGCAGCCTGGTGTCAGTCAACATGTTTTATTGTTTTCCTTTATCAAAAATACCATGTTGTAAAAAATTCAGAAAACTTGTTTAACTCTCTGTTTTTAATTGAGTTATAAAAAAATAAATACCATAACTCAACCGAAATTTATCACATGGTACTTTTTCAAACCTGAATTCGAAACCAGAGAGTACCATCAAAAATTCCATTGAAAAAACCGTGCTTCCCGTTGCTAACAGCTGCCAGAAAGTGCCAGATACAAAAACAAAAAAGCCCGCAGTTACGCGGGCTTAGAGGTACTTTACTGCTTTTACGTGCAGGCTGTTGCCAGACGTTAAATCATTCCCACTCAATCGTAGCCGGTGGCTTACCGCTGATGTCATACACCACGCGGGAAATACCGTTCACTTCGTTGATGATGCGGTTAGACACACGTCCCAGGAAGTCATACGGCAGGTGCGCCCAGTGCGCGGTCATAAAGTCGATGGTTTCTACCGCACGCAGGGAAACAACCCAGTCGTACTTACGGCCATCGCCCATCACGCCAACGGAGCGAACCGGCAGGAACACGGTGAACGCCTGGCTTACCTTGTTGTACAGGTCAGCTTTGTGCAGCTCTTCGATGAAGATCGCGTCCGCACGACGCAGCAGGTCGCAGTACTCTTTCTTCACTTCACCCAGCACGCGCACGCCCAGACCCGGGCCCGGGAACGGGTGACGGTAGAGCATGTCGTACGGCAGACCCAGTTCCAGACCGATCTTACGCACTTCGTCTTTGAACAGCTCGCGCAGCGGTTCAACCAGGCCCATCTTCATCTCTTTCGGCAGGCCGCCCACGTTGTGGTGAGATTTGATGACGTGTGCTTTACCGGTTGCGGAGGCCGCAGACTCGATCACGTCAGGGTAGATGGTACCCTGCGCCAGCCACTTCACGTCGTCCAGCTTCAGCGCTTCTTCGTCGAACACTTCAACGAACACGCGGCCGATGATCTTACGTTTCGCTTCCGGATCGTTCTCGCCTTTCAGCGCGTCCAGGAAGCGCTGCTCGCCTTCCACGTGAACGATGTTCAGACCGAAGTGGTCGCCGAACATGTCCATGACCTGCTTCGCTTCGTTCAGACGCAGCAGACCGTTGTCCACGAAGACGCAGGTCAGGTTTTTGCCGATGGCACGGTGCAGCAGCATCGCGGTGACGGAGGAGTCCACGCCGCCGGAGAGGCCGAGGATCACTTTGTCATCGCCAACCTGCTGGCGGATACGCTCAACGGCGTCGTCGATGATTTTTGCCGGGGTCCACAGGGCTTCACACTGGCAGATGTCACGCACGAAGCGCTCCAGCATGCGCATACCCTGACGGGTATGGGTCACTTCCGGGTGGAACTGCACGCCGTAGAAACGTTTTTCTTCGTTCGCCATGATGGCAAACGGGCAGCTCTCGGTGCTGGCAACGGTCACGAAGTCAGACGGGATAGCGGTGACTTTGTCGCCGTGGCTCATCCACACGTCCAGCAGCGGTTTGCCGTCTGCGGTCAGGGAGTCTTCGATACCGCGCACCAGCGCGCTGTCGTTAACCACTTCAACCTGCGCATAGCCGAACTCGCGCTCGCTGGAGCCTTCTACGTGGCCGCCCAGCTGCATTGCCATGGTCTGCATACCGTAGCAAACCCCGAATACCGGCACGCCAGCTTCGAATACGTACTGCGGCGCGCGCGGGCTGTTTTCTTCGGTGGTGCTTTCCGGGCCGCCGGACAGGATGATGCCGCTTGGATTGAATTCGCGAATCTGTGCTTCCGTGACATCCCACGCCCACAGTTCACAGTAAACGCCCAGTTCACGCACGCGACGCGCCACCAGCTGAGTGTACTGAGAACCAAAGTCCAGGATGAGAATGCGATGTTTATGAATGTTTTCCGTCATTGACGCTAATTCCGAGGCAAGTGAAACAAAAACAGAGCGCCCGGCAGAAGCCGGGCGCGGAAATTAATCAGGAGCCCAGACGGTAGTTCGGGGACTCTTTGGTGATCGTCACGTCGTGAACGTGGCTCTCCTGGATACCCGCACCGCTGATGCGTACGAATTCCGCTTTAGTACGCAGCAGGTCAATGGTACCACAGCCGGTCAGACCCATACAGGAGCGCAGGCCGCCCATCTGCTGGTGGATGATCTCTTTCAGACGGCCTTTATAGGCAACGCGACCTTCGATACCTTCCGGCACCAGTTTGTCAGCGGCGTTATCGGTCTGGAAGTAACGGTCAGAGGAACCTTTGGACATCGCGCCCAGTGAGCCCATACCGCGGTAAGATTTGTAAGAACGGCCCTGGTAGAGTTCGATTTCACCCGGGGATTCTTCGGTACCGGCCAGCATGGAGCCTACCATCACCGCCGCTGCGCCCGCAGCGATCGCTTTCGCGATGTCGCCAGAGAAGCGGATACCGCCGTCAGCAATAACCGGAATACCGGTGCCTTCCAGCGCTTCAACCGCGTCAGACACCGCGGTGATCTGCGGAACGCCCACGCCGGTCACGATGCGCGTGGTACAGATAGAGCCAGGGCCGATACCCACTTTCACCGCGCTGCAGCCAGCGTCAGCCAGCGCGCGAGCGCCTGCGCCAGTGGCTACGTTACCGCCGATGATCTGCAGGTCAGGGTATTTGGCACGGGTATCACGGATACGCTGCAGAACGCCTTCAGAGTGGCCGTGAGAGGAGTCAATCAGCAGGACGTCAACGCCCGCGGCAACCAGCGCGTCAACGCGCTCTTCGTTACCGGCACCTGCGCCAACCGCAGCGCCAACGCGCAGACGGCCATGCTCGTCTTTACAGGCGTTAGGCTTACGTTCTGCTTTCTGGAAATCTTTAACGGTGATCATGCCGCGCAGGTGGAAGTTGCTGTCAACAACCAGCGCTTTTTCAACGCGTTTTTCGTGCATTTTTGCCAGCACCACGTCGCGGGTTTCACCTTCGCGAACGGTAACCAGACGCTCTTTTGGCGTCATGTACACGCTGACAGGCTGGTTCAGGTCAGTCACGAAACGCACGTCACGACCGGTGATGATGCCCACCAGTTCGTTCTCTTCGGTCACCACCGGGTAACCGGCGAAGCCGTTACGCTCGGTCAGGGCTTTCACTTCGTGCAGGGTGGTGGTTGGCAGAACGGTCTGTGGATCGGACACGATGCCGGATTCATGTTTCTTCACGCGGCGAACTTCTTCCGCCTGACGTTCGATAGACATGTTTTTGTGAATAAAGCCAATGCCACCTTCCTGTGCCAGGGCAATTGCCAGGCGCGCTTCAGTCACGGTGTCCATTGCCGCAGAGAGCATAGGAATGTTCAGGCGAATGGTTTTCGTCAACTGCGTGCTGAGATCGGCAGTATTCGGCAGAACGGTGGAATGAGCGGGAACGAGGAGGACGTCGTCAAACGTCAGTGCTTCTTTAGCGATACGTAGCATGGGCAATATCTCTGACCTGGGTGGTTAAATATTGCCGTGGCATTATACAGAGCGTAACCGATTGCATCTACACTTTTTTATAAAAAAGCTTGCGATTGCCTCTCAGCAGGTTACTATCGACTGAATAACTTGCTGATTTAGAATTTGATCCCGCTCACATGTTATCCTCTCAATCCCCCTCAATTTATACCGTCAGCCGCCTTAATCAGACGGTGCGTTTGCTGCTTGAGCAGGAAATGGGGCAGGTCTGGATCAGCGGTGAGATATCTAACTTCACGCAGCCCTCCTCCGGACACTGGTATTTTACCTTAAAAGACGACACCGCCCAGGTGCGCTGCGCGATGTTCCGCAACAGCAACCGCCGCGTGACGTTCCGTCCACAGCACGGCCAGCAGGTTCTGGTGCGCGCCAATATCACCCTCTATGAGCCGCGCGGTGATTATCAGATTATCGTCGAGAGCATGCAGCCTGCGGGCGAAGGTCTGCTGCAGCAGAAGTATGAACAGTTAAAGACTAAGCTCTCGGAAGAGGGACTTTTCGACCAGCAGTTCAAAAAGCCGCTGCCCTCCCCTGCCCACTGCGTGGGGGTCATCACCTCGAAAACCGGTGCGGCACTGCACGATATTTTGCACGTCCTGAAGCGTCGCGACCCTTCCCTGCCCGTCATCATCTACCCGACCGCCGTGCAGGGTGACGATGCGCCGGGCCAAATTGTGCGCGCCATTGAGTTGGCGAACGCGCGTCAGGAGTGCGACGTCTTAATCGTCGGACGCGGCGGCGGCTCGCTGGAAGACTTGTGGAGCTTTAACGACGAGCGCGTGGCGCGGGCAATCTTTGCCAGCCTTATCCCCGTGGTGAGCGCCGTCGGCCACGAAACGGACGTGACGATCGCCGATTTTGTCGCGGATCTCCGCGCGCCGACGCCGTCCGCGGCGGCGGAAGTGGTCAGCCGCAACCAGCTGGAGCTGCTGCGTCAGATCCAGAGCGGCCAGCAGCGTCTGGAGATGGCGATGGACTACTACCTCGCCAACCGGACCCGGCGCTTTACCCAGCTTCATCACCGTCTACAGCAGCAGCACCCGCAGCTGCGCCTGGCGCGTCAGCAGACCGTACTGGAGCGCCTGCGCCAGCGCATGAACGTGGCGATGGACACCCAGATCAAGCGCGCGGTGTCGCGCCAGCAGCGCGTGACGCAGCGTCTGAACCAGCAGAACCCGCAGCCGAAAATTTATCGTGCGCAAACGCGGATTCAGCAGCTTGAGTACCGTCTGGCGGAAACTCTCCGCGCGCGACTGAGCGCCACCCGCGAACGCTTTGGCAATGCGGTGACCCACCTTGAAGCGGTCAGCCCTCTCTCCACGCTGGCGCGCGGCTATAGCGTGACGACGGCAACGGACGGCAAGGTGCTGAAGCAAACCAAACAGGTGAATACCGGCGACGTGCTGACGACGCGTCTGTCAGACGGCTGGGTAGAAAGCGAAGTGAAATCAATTAAACCGGTGAAAAAGACGCGTCAGCGTAAAACCGGATAATTCTTCGCCGGTTACTTACTATACTGCTGCTATTCCCTTTTTTAATAAGGAGAGCAGCATGCCCCATCTTCATAGCGTTATTCCCCCGTATATTCTTCGTCGTATTATCGAAAGCGGTTCCGAACCGCAGCAGCGCTGTGCCCGCCAGACCTTAACCCACGTCCAGACGCTGATGGCCCATATGCCGGGCAAACCCGCCGCGCCGCACGTGAATAAAGCCGGACAGCTGGAGCGTGATATCTACGACGCGAAGCAGACCCAGGAGCTGCCGGGTACGCAGGTGCGTTATGAAGGTCAGCCGTCGAACGGCGATGTGGCGGTAGACGAAGCGTACGAGTATTTGGGTATTACCCATGATTTCTTCTGGAAGGAATATCAGCGCGATTCGCTCGATAACAAAGGGCTTATTTTAACCGGCACCGTTCACTACGGTCGGGAATATCAGAACGCCTTCTGGAACGGTCAGCAGATGGTATTTGGCGACGGCGACGGGGAAATATTTAACCGCTTTACCATCGCCATAGACGTCGTGGCGCATGAGCTGAGCCACGGCGTGACCGAGACCGAAGCCGGGCTTATCTACTTTGAGCAGTCCGGCGCGCTGAACGAGTCGCTGTCGGACGTTTTTGGCTCGCTGGTGAAGCAGTACCATCTGAAGCAAACCGCCGATAAAGCAGACTGGCTGATTGGTGAAGGGCTGCTGGCAAAAGGCATCAACGGCAAAGGGCTGCGCTCGATGTCTGAACCGGGCACCGCCTACAACGATCCGCTGCTCGGCAAAGACCCGCAGCCTGCACACATGAAGGATTTCATCAAAACGCGTGAGGATAACGGCGGCGTGCACCTGAACTCCGGCATCCCCAACCGGGCATTTTATCTGGCCGCGACGGCGATCGGCGGTTACGCCTGGGAAAAAGCGGGTTATGCCTGGTACGACACGGTTTGCGATCGCAATCTGGCGCAGGATGCGGATTTTGAGGCCTTCGCAAAACTGACGGTAGCACACGGAGAGAAACGCTCCGGCGGCGACGTTGGGGCGGCCATAAAACAAGCCTGGGAACAGGTGGGAGTGTTGTAAATGCAGGTTCCGGAACTGACGGATGACGCCGTGGTTGAGGTGGCCCGGGAAGGCGGCGTCGCTTATATTCCCAAGCTGAGCGGCCAGCGCACCATCGCGCTCTCCTCGCTCAATGAGGCCCAGCGCCAGCGCCTGGTCAGCATCCTGGAGCAGGCCTTTCCGCGCGGTCAGCCGCCGGGGCAGGCCTCGTCACCCGGCAGCGGCGACCAGCGCTATTTCCGCATCCAGATTATCTGGACCGGGCAAAATCAGGCGCACTACGCCGATATCATCGTGCTGGTGCCGGAGCAGGAAGCTCCCGAGTCGCTAGTCGAGCTGTGGCAGAAAGGCGAAGGCTGCGTGTGCGATTAACCTTCGGCCCGAACAAACTCCACGCGTTTTTTGGAGATAAGGCCGTGGCCGTTCTGGCAGAAGTAGTCCACCGCCCCGCAGGCTTTTAAGACCTGGAGTGGCTGATGGCACTCCGGGCAGCGGGCTTCAAGCGCAATATCCTTATTACAGCTCTCGCAATGCGCCACCCCGTTCTGGGGCTCAAGCGGTGCCTGGCAATCCGGGCAGGTAATCGTCATGGTGACTCCTTAAAAGCATTCTGGTCTGCAATAATTTTACCACGTCGCGGTCAGTGCGGGCCACGTAGCTGTTGCTGCAAGGTCAGCAGCAGCTCAACTTCCTCGATTCGGCGACGCGTCGTGCGGCTCACCTCGTGCGGATCCCGTTCAAAAAGACTGTTGGTGCCCAGAATGTGCCCGGCAAGACAGTGCTCGTAGAGTGTCCCGGGAATATGCCAGCGCTGAATGTTCTGACCCTCAATCAGCTCAAGCACATCCTCCGCGCCGCGCCGGTCGTGGCTAATGATGCGCCCGTCGCGCAACCAGAGCCGTAATCCTTTTTGCCCGCCCGCGGGTCCCGCGTATTTGTTAAGCCAGATATCCACCGGCACGCCGCTGATGCGGCCCTGAAGATGCGCCTCGCCCTCCGCCGTGGTCAGGTCTCCTTTTGCGATAGCGCGGCCCAGGCGGTCTTTAGCCGTGACCACCTGCAACGTCATCTCATCACTTCCGCCCAGATAACGCACCGTTTCGCGCAGCATCGCCAGCACGTGCGTACCGATATCCAGGATTACGCCGTCCGGGTGGCGAAGCGTACGCGCGTCCGGCTCGCCGGTAGCAAAGTTAAGCGCGATGGGTTCCCCTGCGGCGTTAACTCCGCTCGGCTCCTGCAAAAAGCCGTCGATTTTGACGATGTCAGAGACGCTGCCAACCAGTGACCGCTTTACCGTTTCGATGCGCGCCATCCAGTGATCGAGCGCCAGCACGCGGGAAGCAGCGTCGGGGTTTGCCAGCAGCGCGTTGAGCTTTTCGATTTGGGGAAGCGTGGCGACGATCGGTTTTTCAATCACAATCCGCGGAACGGCCGAGGCTATGGCCTGTTCCAGCACCTCGAGGTGGTGCAGCGATGCGGTGGTAATAAAGAGAGTATCAAGCGGTACGGCGAGAAGGTCCGTAAACGAAGCGCAGCGCGTGACGCCTTCAGGCTGCCTGGTGGGGAGAACATCAAATCCAAAACAATGAACAGTGTGACCAAAAAGGCGACGTAAGGCGGGCAGATTCGCGGTTTCCACGACCGCACCAAGACCGACAAATCCTAACTGCATAGTTTCACCTCAGGGAATCGATGCCGGGGCATAACGCCTGCCCCGGCAAGCCCGAGGTTTATGAGGCGTTAGCAGCCGGTTTAGTCTGCGCATTTTCCAGCATGCGACGTACCGGAACAATGAGGACGATCAGTACCGCGGCACAAATCAGCAGCGCGACGGAGCAGCGCGCAAAGAGATCCGGCAGCATATCCAGCTGGTCGGCCTTCACGTGGCCGCCAATCAGACCCGCCGCCAGGTTACCCAGCGCGCTCGCACAGAACCACAGCCCCATCATCTGGCCGCGCATTCTCTCCGGCGCCAGCAGCGTCATGGTCGCCAGGCCAATCGGGCTGAGACACAGCTCGCCGAGCGTCAGCATCAGGATACTGCCCACCAGCCAGAACGGCGATACGCCCGCCCCACCGCTGCTCAGCACGTTCTGTGCCGCCAGCATCATCAGGCCAAAGCCCGCTGCGGCACACAGGATACCGATAACAAACTTGGTGATGCTGCTCGGACGAATGTTCATGCTCGCCAGCTTCGGCCACGCCCAGCTGAACACCGGTGCCAGCAGGATGATGAACAGGGCGTTGATTGACTGGAACCACACCGCCGGGATTTCGAAATCGCCGATCATGCGGTTAGTGTAGTCGTTGGCAAACAGGTTGAACGAGGTTGGCTTCTGCTCGAACGCGGACCAGAAGAACGCCGCGGAGATCAGCAGAATAAAGCAGACCAGCAGTCTGGCGCGCTCTTTACGGTTCAGTCCTGCAAAAACAAACAGATAAATAAAGTAGAGGGCAACGGATGCCGCAATCACGTAGACCAGCACGCTGGCTACCGCGACCGGGTTAATCACAATCACACCCTGCGCAATCAGCGTCACGATCGTTGCCACGCCTGCCGCCAGCGCCAGCAGCCAGGCGCCCACGCCGTTACGCTTCACCACCGGGCTGTTCCAGGTGGAGTCGAGGCCGACTTCGCCGTCATAGCGTTTCATTGCCGGAACGGCAAACACGCGGAAGATAATCAGCGCCACCAGCATCCCGATACCGCCAATACCAAAGCCCCAGTGCCAGCCGTGGGTTTTGATCAGCCAGCCGGAAATCAGCGGGGCAATGAACGAGCCCATGTTGATGCCCATATAGAACAGCGAGAAACCGCCGTCACGGCGCGCGTCGCCTTTTTTATACAGGGTACCGACCATTACCGAGATACAGGTCTTAAACAGCCCGGAGCCAAGCACGATGAACATCAGGCCGATAAAGAACAGGTTATTGCCCATGATGGCCGAGAGCGCAATCGACAGGTGACCGAGCGCAATCAGGATCGAACCGTACCAGACGGCTCTCTGCTGGCCGAGCCAGTTATCCGCCAGCCAGCCGCCCGGCAGCGCGGCCAGGTACATGGTACCGGCAAAGATACCGACAATCGCCGAGGCGTTTTCACGCGCCAGGCCCATCCCGCCGTCATAGACGGTGGCGGCCATAAACAGGATCAGTAACGGACGAATGCCGTAAAACGAGAAACGCTCCCACATCTCGGTGAAGAACAGGGAACCGAGCGGATACGGATGGCCGAAGAACGTTCGGCTTTCTTTTTGATTAACAGAGGATTGCATAATTCTCCCGAAAGGTATGTCGTCGTGCTTGTAAACACCAGCATGTACGCCGGCCAGTTACGTATCTGGCCGATTTTTTACATGCGGCGAAAAGTTGGTTAACCATTTGATAACCAGGCGCTAGTTTTGTCTAGTACCGGACCCTGGACTTTAAGATGAAAATTCGACGATTGTCTACTTTCTTAGATTTAAACTTGGTTAAAAGTGAATAGTGATTGACTTCACACAGAGAAAACCGGCGGTATGAATGGGCAAAAAAAGCCCGCGATAGTCGCGGGCTTTCGTGCGTTCAGCAAAGCTTATTTGCTTTTCTTAATGTGCTTAATCAGACGTTTACGCTTGCGCATCTGGTTCGGCGTCAGGGTGTTGCGCTTGTTGGCGAACGGGTTTTCCCCTTCCTTGAACTGGATACGGATAGGCGTGCCCATCACGTCCAGCGATTTACGGAAGTAGTTCATCAGATAGCGCTTGTAGGAATCCGGCAGGTCTTTCACCTGGTTGCCGTGGATCACCACAATTGGCGGGTTATAACCACCGGCGTGGGAGTATTTCAGCTTCACGCGACGGCCGCGCACCAGCGGCGGCTGATGGTCTTCCGCAGCCATATTCATGATACGGGTCAGCATGGCGGTGCTCTGACGACGGGTGGAGCTGTCGTACGCTTCGCGCACGGATTCGAACAGGTTACCCACGCCGCTGCCGTGCAGCGCAGAGATGAAGTGTACGCGAGCAAAGTCGATAAAGCCCAGACGGAAGTCGAGGGTCTCTTTCACCTGCTCACGCACTTCATTGCTCAGGCCATCCCATTTGTTGACCACGATAACCAGTGAGCGCCCACTATTGAGGATAAAGCCGAGCAGAGAGAGGTCCTGATCGGAGATCCCTTCGCGCGCGTCGATAACCAGCAGCACAACGTTGGCATCTTCAATCGCCTGCAGGGTTTTGATAACGGAGAATTTTTCCACCACATCGGTGATTTTCCCACGCTTACGCACCCCGGCGGTGTCGATGAGGACATACTCACGCTCATCGCGCTGCATCGGGATGTAGATACTGTCGCGGGTGGTGCCCGGCATATCGTAAACGACCACGCGATCCTCACCCAGAATACGGTTAGTAAGTGTAGACTTACCTACGTTTGGACGGCCTACGATGGCCAGCTTGATCGGCAGATCCTGCGGGTTGAAGTCGTCTTCAGGCTCTTCTTCTTCGCCCGCTTCGCCGTCTTCAAACTGCGCCCAGTATTCCGCGTCTTCGTTCACCTCTTCCGGCGGGTTCACTTCGTCAACCCACGGCAGCAGAACGGTTTCCAGCAGGCTGGTGACGCCACGGCCATGCGATGCTGCGATAGGGTAGATCTCACCCAGACCCAGTGACCAGAAATCTGCGATGGCCTGATCGGCATCGATGCCGTCGGTTTTGTTCGCCACCAGGAAGGTTGGCTTTTCGCGTGAACGCAGGTGTTTAGCGATAGCGGAGTCCGCCGGCATCAGGCCAGCGCGCGCGTCCACCATGAACAGCACCACGTCCGCTTCTTCAATCGCCAGCAGCGACTGTTCCGCCATGCGGGTTTCCACGCCGTCTTCTGTGCCGTCAATACCACCGGTATCAATACAGATGAACTCGCGTCCTTCCACCTCTGCACGACCGTACTTACGGTCACGCGTCAGCCCCGGGAAATCCGCAACCAGCGCATCACGGGTGCGTGTTAAACGGTTAAAAAGAGTGGATTTTCCAACGTTAGGGCGCCCGACAAGCGCGACCACAGGTACCATGTTTGAAGCCTCATAAAATTCAAAATAACGTCGCTTTCGCGGCGTTTTTAAAAATGTCAAAACGGCTCCTGAGTGAACAGGAGCCGTTTAGTATACTACAACCGCCGGGTAATTAACGCGTGATCGCGTACAGCGTGCCGTCTTTTGCCTGAATCAGCAGTTTGCCGTCGGCCACGACCGGGTCGGTCAGGAAACCAGAGCTGTCGACTTTTTGCTGTGCAACAAAGCGGCCATTATCCGGATCGATCCAGTGCATATACCCTTCGCTGTCGCCCACAACCAGGCTACCGTTGTACAGCGCTGGCGCAGTCAGCAGACGGTGCAGCAGATCGCTTTGCGTCCACAGCGTCACGCCGCCTTCGGTGCTCAGGGCCAGCAGACGGTCGTTCTGGTCAACCATATAGATACGGTTACCTTCAACGATGAAATCATTCACCGAGCCCAGCTCACGTTTCCACATGATCTGGCCGCTGCGCAGATCCAGCGCGGTCAGGTTGCCGTTGTAGGCCAGCGCGTAAACCACACCGTTAACGATGACCGGCGTTGTGTCCACGTCGCTCAGACGGTCAATTTCCGTTGAGCCAGTGGCCTGAGAGATACGCTGCTGCCAGATCATCTGGCCCTGCTGCATCAGCACGGCGCTTACGCGACCGTTGTCGCCGCCGACAATGGCAGCACCAAATGCGGTAGCCGGGGCAGATTCGCCACGCAGAGAGAGCGCAGGCATATCCAGGTTAACGGTCCATTTCACCAGGCCGTCCGCTTCGTTCAGCGCCTGCAGCTGGCCGTTGCTGGTATGAATCAGCACCAGGCCATCGCTCACCACCGGACGAGAGAGGGATTCACCCGCCACGGTCGTTTGCCAGGCAATGGAACCGTCGCTGCTGTTCAGGGCATACACCTGCGCTTTTTCGCTGCCCACGTAGACGTGGCCACCGGCAACGGTCAGGCCGCCAGACAGCAGTGCAGGCTTACGGGAGAACCAGCCGTCTTTTTCCGCCAGGTTAACGGACCACACTTCTTTTCCGTCATCCGCGTTCACCGCTTTTACGGTACCTTTGCGATCGGCCGCATAGACAACGCTGTCTGCATACGCAGGATGAAGGTTGGAATAGAAATCACCAATCCCATTGCCCACGGAGACATCCCACGCGGTGGATGGGGTAAACTGGTTTTCAACCGTCGGCAGTGGGGACATTTTCACAACGTCTTCTTCGCCACTGAACAGTGAACAACCACTCAATAACGTAACAGAAAGCAGTCCTGGCAGAAGTAATTTACGCAATTGCATCGGGTCCCTCTCAGACGGACAAATTATTTATTTTCATCTGCATCATTTCGCTCAGCGCAGGTGAGGCATTGCTCTCTACGCCAGCTTGCCACGCTTTACGCGCGCCCGCTTTGTCACCTTTGCTCAGCAGTGCTTCACCGCGCAGATCGGCAACGATGGCAGCAAAACCTTCGCCTTTGATGGTATCGAGCGTTTTCAGCGCATCGTCAGCTTTTTTCTGCTGAACCTGAATACGTGCCAGGCGCAGATTGATCACCGCTTTCAGATTTTCATCACTGGCGGCAGCAAGGCCCTGAGACAGCTGAGCAACGGCTTTATCCAGTTCGTTCTTATCAACGTACTGCTGAGCCACTTCCAGCGCAGCCAGTGCACCGTAGGTGTTTTTGTTGTCAGCCGCAAATTTTTCTGCCGCCGTCAGCGTTTGCGGCTGATCGGCACGAATTGCGCTCACGGTATTTTCATAGGACAGGGACGCGCCGCGCGCGGAATCCGCCTGATGATTGTTCCAGTAACGCCAGCCTACCAGCGCACCGACACCTAAAATAACCCCAACAACCAGCGCTTTGCCGTTTTCAGCAAAGAAGCGTTTAATCGCGTCGACCTGATCGTGTTCGTTCTCGTAAATTTCCACGCAGTCCTTCTCCTTAGCCCAATAGAGTGCGCAAGTGCGCCGCAACGCCGTCCTGCGTTACCGTTGTCTGCTCACCAGAGCGCAGGTCTTTCACCACCACTTCGCCGTTAGCCACTTCGGACTCACCCAGCACCAGTGCGATACTTGCGCCCCACTTATCGGCACGAGCAAACTGTTTTTTGAAGTTGCCGCCGCCATGGTTGGTCATCAGCTTAACGCCCGGCAGCGCATCGCGCATGCGTTCGGCAAGCTGCATTGCCGCAGACTGCGTTTCCGCGCCTGAGGCCACCAGGTATATATCGACAACAGAATCTGCTTTAAATTCCGGATTAACTGCCTGAACCAGCAAAACAAGTCGCTCAAGACCCATCGCGAAGCCAACCGCAGGCGCAGCGCGACCGCCAAGTTGCTCTACCAGACCGTCATAACGGCCGCCCGCGCACACGGTGCCCTGAGAGCCGAGGCTGGTGGTCACCCACTCAAACACGGTACGGTTGTAGTAGTCCAGACCGCGCACCAGGCGCTGGTTTACGGTGTAGGCGATGCCAGCCGCTTCAAGCAGCTTGCACAAGCCCGCGAAGTGTTCGCGAGATTCTTCATCCAGGTAATCACCCAGCGCAGGCGCATCGTTCAGCAGTGCCTGAACATCGGCGTTTTTGGAATCCAGAACGCGCAGCGGGTTGCTGTACATGCGACGTTTGCAGTCTTCGTCCAGTTTCTCTTTATGCTGTTCCAGGAACGCCACCAGCGCATCGCGGTAGTTCGCACGCGCTTCCAGAGAACCGATAGAGTTCAGCTCGAGGGAAACGTGATCGGCGATACCGAGCGCACGCCACCAGCGGGCGGTCAGCATAATCAGTTCAGCGTCGATGTCCGGGCCCTGCAGACCAAAGACTTCCACACCCAGCTGATTGAACTGGCGATAACGACCTTTCTGAGGACGTTCGTGGCGGAACATCGGGCCGATATACCACAGGCGCTGCTCCTGATTGTACAGAAGACCATGTTCGATGCCGGCGCGTACGCAGCCCGCCGTACCTTCCGGACGCAGGGTCAGGCTGTCGCCGTTGCGGTCCTCAAAGGTGTACATCTCTTTTTCAACCACGTCGGTCACTTCACCGATCGCGCGTTTGAATAACGGGGTCTGCTCTACAATCGGCAAACGGATTTCGCTGTAACCGTAGCTGCCGAGCACCTGCTTCAGTGTGCCTTCAATGCGCTGCCAGATGGCGGTTTCGCCAGGCAGATAATCGTTCATGCCGCGGATGGCTTGAATGTTTTTTGCCACGTTTATTCTCTTTCTATATACAAAAAAAACCCAAAGAATGGGTTCAATCATACATGGGAAGCGGCACGCTTCCCATCACGTTATTTTTCAACCTGCTGAACGCTGATACGCTGTGTTTCGTCCATCATGGCGGCTTTGGCGCGGATGCGGGCTTCAAGCTGGTCGATCATGTCGCTATTATCCAGACGATCTTTACGAACGCCATCTTCATAGAGACCACTTTTCTTGTTACCGCCGGTTACGCCCAGAGTTGACACCAGCGCTTCACCCGGACCGTTTACCACACAGCCGATGATGGAGACGTCCATCGGGGTGATAATGTCTTCCAGACGTTGCTCAAGGGCATTCACCGTCCCGATCACATCGAACTCCTGACGTGAACAGGTTGGGCAGGCAATGAAGTTGATCCCACGCGCGCGAATACGCAGTGATTTCAGAATATCGAAACCAACCTTGATCTCTTCGACCGGATCGGCCGCCAGCGAGACGCGCAGGGTGTCACCGATCCCTTCAGAGAGCAGCAGCCCCAGACCGATCGCGGATTTTACCGAGCCGCTACGCAGGCCGCCCGCTTCGGTGATCCCGAGGTGCAGAGGCTGATCGATCTGCTTTGCCAGCAGGCGATAAGATTCTACGGCCAGGAACACGTCGGACGCTTTTACGCTGACTTTGAACTGATCGAAGTTAAGGCGATCGAGATGATCGACGTGACGCATCGCGGATTCGAGCAGCGCCTGCGGCGTAGGCTCACCGTATTTTTCCTGCAGATCTTTTTCCAGGGAACCGGCGTTAACGCCGATACGGATAGGAATATTTTTATCGCGAGCGCAGTCCACGACCATGCGGATACGCTCTTCGTTACCGATGTTGCCCGGGTTAATACGCAGGCAATCGACACCGTATTCGGCCACTTTCAGTGCGATGCGGTAGTCGAAGTGAATATCCGCCACCAGCGGAACGCTGACCTGCTGTTTGATCAGTTTGAACGCCTCAGCCGCATCCATGGTCGGGACGGAGACGCGAACAATGTCCGCGCCGACACGTTCTAATGCTTTGATTTGATTGACCGTCGCTTCCACATCGGTGGTGCGCGTATTGGTCATCGACTGAACGGCGATAGGTGCCCCATCGCCGATTGGCACATTCCCAACGTAAATCCGTTTCGATTTTCTACGTTGAATCGGAGCCTGGTTATGCATGAAAAATCTCCCGCGTTGCCCGTCTGTTACTGTGCTGCTGATTGTTCGGCATTAACGGTAAGACGTGCAACCTGGTTAGTTCTGATAAAGCGGCTCAGGTCGACAGGTTTTCCTTGATACTGGATCTGTACCGCTGACGGAGCGCCGATTTTAAGTTTATAAGGCGCCTGGCCCGTTAGGTTTAACGTGCCATCTTTGCGCTGCAGGCCGCTGAACAGTTTTTTACCTGTCGCGTCAGTCACTTCCAGCCAGCAGTCGGCGCTGAAGTTCATTACCAGCGCGTTAGGATCGGCTGCGGGTGTCGCCGTACCCGCCGGGCTGGTTGGCAGAGACGCTGCGGTATTGTCTGCAGGCTGAGTAGCCGCAGGCGCGTTCGCCGCAGTATCAACATTCGCCTGAGAAGGGGCAACCACCGCGTTTTGATCCTGAGCCTGAGGCGCAGCGGTGTTAGCCGTTGCTGCCGGAGCCTGCGCAGCATTGGTCGCTGTCGCATCTGGCGCTGCGGTCTGTGGCTCGCTGGAAGTCGCTGCACCGTCGGTATTCAGCGGCACGCTCTGGGCGTTATCCGCTCCGGCCTGGTTGAGTTCGGCGGAGGATTGATCGGCCATAGTGGTGATCTCTTCCTGCTGCGCCTTGTGGTTTTGCCACCACCACGCACCGGTCAGACCGACCACCACAAACAGCACCAGCCAGGTAAAGCTCATCAGCCAGCCATCACGTTTTTTACGACGTTTCCCCAGGGAGAAGGTCTGCATCGGCGCAACTTTTGCTGCACGGACCGGCGCCTGCTTCTCCATCATTGGCAGTAATTCGTTTTCGGGGATGTGCACCAGTTTTGCGTAAGAGCGGATATAACCGCGCAAGAACGTTGAAGCCAGATCGGCGGGTGCCTTATCTTCTTCAATATCGCGAACCGTGGAAACCTTCAGGCACAAGCGTTCTGCGACGGCTTGCTGGCTGAGTCCGAGTTGTTCACGGGCGTTGCGAAGACGAACGCCAGTGGAGAGTGCTTCATGTTGGTCGTGAGTGGCTTCAGTATTCATTCGCTACAACTACTGGTACGTGAAAAAAAGGGTTCAGGCGCCGGTGAGTCACAATGCCACCCGCACCGCGAAACTTCTGGTCAGTTAACCTTGAACACAGAGTATAAGACTGTCAGCCCGGAGATGACAGTACAGCCCTGCCCGTACGGCTAAACTGTTGTTACGTCGTTACATACTGCCCGAAAGTCGGATGAAACGCACCGTAATTATTGATCAGTCTTCACGAATCTGACTGATTATTCAGTAAGGTTATGTCTCACGGCGCAGATAATGCGCCGTGAGTGCATAATAATCAAACAGCTTTAACCGCGATCGTCTCGCCCTGCATGCGTTTACGCAGGGTACGCTTGGTACGGTCAATAACATCACCAGCCAGCTGTCCACATGCGGCATCAATATCATCACCACGCGTTTTACGCACGATGGTGGTGAAACCATACTCCATCAGCACCTTGGAGAAACGGTCGATACGGCTGTTCGAGCTACGGCCATACGGCGCGCCCGGGAACGGGTTCCACGGGATCAGGTTGATTTTACATGGCGTATCTTTCAGCAGTTCAGCCAGCTGATGCGCATGTTCGGTACCGTCGTTGACGTGGTCCAGCATCACGTACTCGATAGTGACGCGACCCTGGTTGGCGTTGGATTTCTCCAGATAGCGACGTACGGCAGCGAGGAAGGTTTCGATATTGTACTTTTTGTTGATTGGCACAATTTCGTCACGAATTTCATCGTTTGGCGCGTGCAGGGAGATCGCCAGCGCGACGTCAATCATATCGCCGAGCTTGTCCAGCGCAGGCACAACGCCTGAGGTCGACAGCGTGACGCGACGCTTGGACAGACCAAAGCCGAAGTCATCCAGCATGATTTCCATCGCCGGAACGACGTTGGTCAGGTTCAGCAGCGGCTCACCCATCCCCATCATCACCACGTTGGTGATTGGGCGAGTGCCGGTCACTTTTGCCGCGCCGACGATTTTCGCAGCACGCCAGACCTGGCCGATAATTTCTGAAACACGCAGGTTACGGTTAAAGCCTTGCTGCGCGGTTGAGCAGAATTTGCACTCCAGCGCACAGCCAACCTGGGAGGAGACACACAGCGTCGCGCGGTCTTCTTCCGGAATGTAGACGGTTTCAACGCGCTGATCGCCCACCGCAATCGCCCATTTGATGGTGCCATCTGCGGAGCGCTGCTCTTCCACCACTTCCGGGGCGCGGATTTCAGCCACTTCTTTGAGCTTATTGCGCAGGACCTTGTTGATGTCAGTCATGTCATCAAAATTGTCGCTGCAGTAATGGTACATCCACTTCATGACCTGATCGGCACGAAATGGCTTTTCGCCCATCTCTTTGAAGAACTCGCGCATCTGCTGACGGTTCAGATCCAGCAGGTTGATTTTTCCATTTTTATTGGGAACCGCAGGAATGGCGACTTCGGAGGTATTCACTAATTCAGACATAATATTTACCGGCCTCGTTGTTACACGTTATGGCCCATGGAGGGTTGAATAGAAACGCCCCGGAAAGCGGTCTGCTCGTCCGGGGCGTTGCATTGTACAAAGTCTGGCGCAGGGATGCCACGTCTGGACGCGGCATTTACGAAAATAATGTGTAAACGAAACCGTTAAATTAACGGGTACGTGGACACACTTCGCCTTCTGCGAAGAAGAAAGCGATTTCGCGTGCAGCAGATTCAACAGAGTCAGAACCGTGGGTACCGTTCTCGGTGAAGCTGTCAGCGTAGTCAGCGCGCAGAGTACCTGCCAGCGCGTTGTCCGGGTTGGTTGCGCCCAGCAGGTCGCGGTGACGCTGTACGGCGTTTTCGCCTTCCAGTACGGATACCACGATTGGACCGGAGGTCATGAACTCAACCAGGCCGTCAAAGAATGGGCGACCTTCGTGCTCAGCGTAGAAGCCGCGCGCCTGCTCAACGGTCAGGTGCAGCATTTTGGTACCAACAATTTTGAACCCTGCAGATTCAAAGCGAGCGAAGATGCTGCCAATAACGTTTTTTGCCACCGCGTTTGGTTTGATGATGGAAAAAGTACGTTCAATAGCCATGATAACCTCTGTCAATGTTCTGTTGTTTTGCATACCTGAGTATGGTGTGGCGCGGATTATAAAGAGCTATAGCGCTATTGCCTATGGTTCTGCATAACATTTTTTTAAAATGAGACGAAGATTAGCAACAGTCCGGGTTTCGCATATCGTGTTGATGGTGAAAACAGAGCGGACACTGCTTTTCATCAGGCGTAAATGACCAGAAATGACGGTGGCACGTCAGGCAAACGGCTTCATATGCCAGTATGGCGACGTTTTTCGCCGTTCCTTCTGTTTGCGTCACTTTTATCGCCGCATGCTGGCATACCGCTTCGCAGCCGCAGCAACCGGTACAACGTCCGGTTTCGACGATCAGTTCAGCGTTCTCAAACCGAATCGCGTTTTCCGTACAACTCCGCCAGCACGCGCCGCACAATACGCACTTTCCGGCGTCGAGATCTATCTCTGCCTCACTAACCCCAGAAAACGCTCTGCGCAGTTCACGCTGACCGGGCACGACGCTACAGGTCCGGACATCCTCACGGGGAACGTGCATCAGCGCACGGCGGGCGATATTAACCTCGTTGACGGGGAAAAGTTTAAACGCCCATGCCGCTTCACCGCGTCGACGAAGCACAAGATTAAGCCGGGCAATCGCCAGCAGCCAGTCAGGATACTGCTCCACGTCGATACTGATAAAACGAACATGGTGCTGTGCATGCCAGAGCAGCAGTTCATTCACATCCGGCGCACGTTCAGTAAAAGGCCCGACAAGCGTATCGCCACACAAAAAGCGTTTTCGCGGCGTGATGCCGGTGATGGCCTCAGTGGGGCAAACAAACAGGCAGTCACCGCATTCAATACAGCGGTTCTCATCAACCGAGATATCTGCGTCCGTAAAAGAAAAAGCCTGCACGGGGCAAACGTCAGCGCAGGCGCAACAGGAAGCATGGCGAAAACGGCGACGGACGCACGCATGCGTCACGTCCATCGCCGGGCCAAACGTCAATCTGCCCATCAGTCAATACTGAAGAAAACGAAGCGCAGCATCAGCTCACCCGCAATCAGCAAGGCGCTGCCCAGCAGCATTGTGCCTCGCGCCGCTTTTAACCCGCCTGCAGCAAAGCACAGCATACCCACGACAGACACACACCAGCTCAGCAGATGCACGGTGCGCAGTTGTTGCAGCATCTGTAATGGCGCATGAGGGAACGTCACCACGGTGTTGTCCATAGCCGAGATGTCGGCCAGCCAGACGGGCTGCATCACCAGACGCACAAGCACCAGCAGCGTGATAATGACCACCGCCGCACGCAGAGTAGCCCGGGAACGCATCCCAACCGCCATGCAGGCTGAACCAATAATGCCCACCGAGCCGATAAACAGCACCAGCGTGTTGATATGCTGCCACGTCACCACGGACGCATGCATGTAGATCTGCGCCATGCAGAACACATCCACCAGCCCGACAAGGCCCGCCGCCGCCAGAAGCAGCTTCCAGCCTGGCTTTTTGGCGAACATCAGCAGCGTCGCGAGCCCCAGCGCCGCCAGGTAAAGGCTGGCAAAGATAATCTCACGGCTCAGCCAGGAGCTGGAGACATGGCGCAGCGCGTTGAGAGCATTGAGCGGATAGCCCATGTGCAGCGCCGAGGCGAGCAATCCGAGGCTTGCGAGCACAAACGCCCCGGCAGCAGGCAGAAGCGCGCTACGCTGCAAAACATGCGCCCCCCCGAACGCCAGCCAGAGCGTCACGCCTACCGAGCCCTGCAGGAACAGTGTAAAAATCAGCAGCGGTAACTCATGCATGGCGTTTGCCCTCTTTCTCTGCACTCTGATGCGCTTTGATCACCAGATTCGGTTTTGTGATGGAAGAATCAGGCAAGCCTTTCACGTCACAGACCGCACCATACTTCGCCCGCAGTTCATCAATCGGCCCGAATTTAATCGCTTCGAGTGGACAGGTTGCCACACAGACGGGCTGCTCCCCCTTCGCCTGCAGATCCACGCAGAAATCGCATTTTGACATCTGCCCGGTCTGCTCGTTGAGCTGTGGCGCGCCGTAAGGGCATGACCACGCACAGTAGCCGCAGCCGACGCACTTATCTGTATCAACGCGCACAATGCCGTCTCCAGGACGCTTGTGCATCGCCGTGGTCGGACAGTTTTTAGTGCAGATGGGGTCTGCACAGTGGTTACAGGAAATAGAGAGCGTGTAGGCAAACACATTGTTGCTGACGCCGCCCTGCCCGGTGGGGATGAAATTCCCGCCGTTGACTTCGTACAGGCGACGGAAACGACGTCCGACCTCAAGGTTGTTTTTATCTTTGCATGCCACCTGGCAGGCTTTACACCCTGAGCAGCGTGAAGAGTCGATATAAAAGCCCAGCTGTTTGTCGCTCACCGGCGCGTAGTGTTTAAACTGACTCATGCTTTTGCCACCTCCACCAGCATGGTTTGATGTGAATTCCCTTTCGCAAGCGCGGTAATACGAGCCGAACTGAGCACGTTCGCGCAGCCGCCTTTATCAATGCCCTTCTCATCCGGCTGCCACCAGGCACCTGCCTGCATGGCTACCACGCCAGGAATGATGCGCGGCGTAACCTCCGCCGGGATCTCACAAATGCCGCGTGCGTTATGGATACGCACGGTATCTCCCTGCGCAATGCCGCGCTTCTGCGCGTCCTGAGGGTTAATCCACAGCTTCTGCTGCTGTGCTTCAATTAACCACGGGTTGGCGTACTGGGTAGAGTTGGCGCGGTTTTTCCCTTTCCAGGTGATCAGCTGTAGCGGGAAGGTTTTTGCCAGTTCGTCTTCCGGCCCTTCGTGGGCAGGCACGTAGTGCGACAGCGCCGGAATTTCCGGGTGCTGCATGTCGTACAGACGCTTCGAGAAGATCTCAATTTTCCCGGACGGCGTCGGGAACGGATGATTTTGCGGGTCGCGAATATTGTCTTCAAAGGCGACAAACGGCGCGCTTTTGAAGAGATGCTGACGCGTCTTTTGCAGCGTCGCGAAGTCCGGCAGGTTTTCATCTGGCATGGAGAGCCGCGTCTGCTCCCAGATGTGCTCAATCCACGCCTTTTCGTCACGCCCTTCGCTGAATGCCGGTTCGACGCCAAGCTTAGCAGCGACCTCCCGCAGCCAGTCGTAGTCTGAACGGCGCTCAAATTCAGGCTCAATCAGCTTTTCCGACAGGATCAGATAGCTTGCAGTACCCCAGGTTTCGCCGATATTCCAGCGTTCCATAAAGCTGGTTTCCGGCAGGAGAAGATCGGCGTATCGGGCGCTCGGCGTCATAAACAGATCGCTCGCGACGATAAACTGGATTTTCGACTCGTCTTCCAGCACGCGGGTTGCCTGATGAAGATCCGGGTTCTGGTTAGCCAGATAATTGCCCGCCAGCGAGAAGAGGATGCGGATATTGCTGTCCAGCTTTTCGGCATCCTTCAGGCCGACGTCCGCCGTTACCTTAGAGGCATCGTCGGCGGCCTGCACCCAGTTCATCACCGATATTTTGGCTTTCACCGGGTTATCCGGCATCTCCGGGCCTGCGGCAAATTTACGGTTAGCACAGCCGCCGTAGCCTGCAGCCCAGCCGCCTTTCACCCCGACGTTACCCGTCAGCGTGGCCAGTATCGTCGAGCCGCGCGCGGTGCGCTCGCCGCAGTTATGGCGCTGCGGTCCCCAGCCCTGGATCAGCGCAGCGGGTTTGGTGGTTGCGTAGTCGCGCGCCAGCTGACGAATGGTTTGCGCAGGCACGTGGGTGATCTTCTCTGCCCACTCAGGCGTTTTTGCTACGCCATCTTTTGCCCCGTTCAGGTAAGCCATCAGGGATTCATTGGCCGGAACGCCTTCCGGCATAGCGTCTTCATCAAAGCCCAGGGTATAGCGCTGAATAAAGTCGCGATCGTGCAAGTTCTCCGTGACGATCACGTACATCATGGCGTCCATCAGGGCGTTATCGGTTGTTGGCAGCAGCGGGACCCACTGGTCAGCAAGGGAGGACACCGTATCTGAATAGCGCGGATCGACAACGATGAAACGGGTGCCGTTTTGCTTCATCTTCTGGAAGAAGTAGTTGCTGTGACCAAAAATCGTTTCCGTCGGGTTATGTCCCCAGAGGATGACCAGTTTGGTGTCCAGCAGCGTGTCCAGCGAGCTGCCGCTGGAGGCGGTGCCGTAGGTATAGGGCGTTGCCGCTGCGGTGTTGCCCATGCTGACCGAGTGATAGCTTTCGAGATAGCCGCCGGTTAAGTTGAGGAGACGACGAACCATTTTATCGCCGGAGAACGTTCCTCCCGAAACTGCGGTGCCAACATGCACATAGCGCGAAGCAGCACCGTATTTTTGCGTAATGGTTTTTAATTGATTCGCAATAAGCGTTGTGGCTTCATCCCAGGTAATACGTTCGAATTTTCCTTCGCCACGTTTACCCACGCGTTTCATTGGATATTTAAGCCGATCGGGATGATAAACAAATTTCCGATACGCGCGTCCGCGAACGCAGGCGCGCATCACCGGCATTTGAGGATCCAGTTCATTATCCGGACGCGTAGAGATGCGTGTGACCACGCCGTCGCTGACGTGCGCCCGAATATCGCATTTCCCGCCACAGTCAAAGGTGCTGCAGGTTTGAATGACTTTTTCTTCGGGTTCGTTCACTGCCGCAGGCATTGTCGCCGCCTGCGCTTTTCCGCCTTTTACCACAAACGGCAGAGCGGCAAGCGCGGACCCGGCCTGAATAAAGTGACGCCGGGAGAGAGCGGGATTAAGACTCTCTCTCAGTTTATTATTTTTTTTCATTGCTCGTTCCTTCAAATAAAAACGCATTCTCGTTTTTTTGCAGAACCGAACATTGATAATTATCAAGCTAACCCTTCTGGATTATTTTAATAAGCCATTTCGAAATTCACCGTCGCTATTTGACCGTTTTCATCCATTACTATTAATTGATATTCACCCGGCAAATATAATTTCAGTGAATATTTATATTCATGTCCCTCTAAAGGCTCGCCATTTAAAAACCACCATCGCTGCCCTTCTCCACCGCTGGTTGAGAGAGAAAGCGTTATAGTTGTCTCACCCGGAAGACGCTTGATGACGGCCCCCTCTCTGACCCCTGACAGCATAAGCGGCGCGATATTGCTGTTATCCAGAGGCGGACAAACTGTTGATGCTGCCGGGAGACGCGCCGCTCTTTTTTCCGAAGCGGGCAGCCACGGCTCCAGCGGCAGCGGCCAGACATCCAGGACTTTTTCAGTAGCATCCGGGCAATCTGCGGCCACGCGTTTGCCGGTTTTATCCAGCCAGACCGGGAAACGAATGCCGCGTATGCCCTCCTGTTCAGGGAGAAGCAGCGTGGGCGGTTCACTCCCTTCCAGCAGCCAGGTCGACAGGCGACGTCGACAGTTTTCACTGCCTTCCGGTAGCGACTGGCCGCCCGGCCAGCAGATCACGCCCCGCCCGACGCTCTCCGGACGCGGATCGCGCGGCAGGCGGGCTTCGTCTACCGTTGAACGTGACTGAAGCAGATTATTGACCTGGTTTAACAGCGGAACCGCGCTGGCAAACCCAAACTGTCCCGCCACGGGCGTGCCGTCCGGTCGTCCGGTCCAGATGCCTATCACATAACGGGCATTCAGACCGATGGCCCAGGCATCACGGTACCCGTAGCTGGTGCCGGTTTTCCACGCCAGCGGCGCAATCTGTGGCAGCGCATTGTCCGGCAGCGGCTGCGCTTCATTGGCAAGAATACGGCGAATAATCCACGCCGAGCCTGGCGATAACAGCGGGCGTTCAGTCAGCGGATCGCCCGGCTGTAACCGCAGCCTTCCCGCCTTACCGTGTCGGGCAAAGGCACTATAGGCCGCAGCGATATCTGCCAGCCGCGCGCCCGCCCCGCCGAGGATCAGAGACAAATTCGGCTGTGCCCCCGCAGGCAGGATCAGCGGCAAGCCTGCGTTGCTTAGCATCCCGGCAAATCGTTTTGGTCCGTAGGCTTCCAGCACCTGAACGGCCGGCAGGTTGAGGGAGCGGACCAGCGCTTCACTCATGCTGACCGGTCCATGGAACCCGCTGTCAAAATTCCCGGGACGATAATCACCGGTTTTTCGGGGAACGTCCTGAAGCAGCGAGGCGGGATGGATCAGGCCATCGTCCAGCGCCATGCCGTAGATAAAGGGTTTTAAGACCGATCCTGGGGATCGGATCGCATTGACCATATCCACATGGCTAAAACGCGTGTCATCGTTGATATCCACCGACCCAACCCAACCGCGCACTTTCATATCGGTATGATCGACCACGATCATCGCCAGCGAGCTGCGGGCCGGCAGGCGGGATTTCCAGTTCATCGCCAGCTCTTCCAGCTGCCGCTGCAGTCCGGCATCCAGCGTGGTGACAATTTTCGTGTCGCGACTTTTGCCGAGCATCATCCGAGCAAAGAGCGGCGCCAGCTGCGGCATCTGCCGGGGCGCCAGCCATACTGATTCTTCACGGGACTCTTTGACCTGCTTTGCGGACCAGACCCCCTGCGTCGCCATGCGGTCGAGCACTTTATTGCGCGCCGCTTCGGCCCGTTCAGGCCAGCGGTCCGGGCGTAATCGACTCGGTGCCTGCGGCAGCACCGCCAGCAGCGCCGCGTCGGAATAGCTGAGCTGCGACGGCGGCTTGCCCAGATACGTCCAGCTTGCCGCTCCCACGCCCTGCAGCGTACCGCCAAAGGGGGCGCGATTGAGATAGAGCGTCAGGATTTCGCGTTTGGAAAGATGCCACTCCAGCTGCATGGCACGCCAGAGCTGGCGAATTTTGCCGCCAAAGGTGCGCGGATGCGGGTCCAGCAGTCGCGCGACCTGCATGGTGAGCGTGCTTCCGCCAGAGATGACTTTCCCGGAACTGAGATCCTGCCAGGCGGCGCGCAGGACAGAGAGCGGGTTTACGCCGGGGTGATCCCAGAACCAGCGATCTTCATACTGGATCAGCGCCTCAAGATAACGGGGAGAGACCTCTTCGATCGTCACCGGATAGCGCCAGATCCCATCGCTATCGGCAAAACGCCAGAGCGGCGTGCCCTTCTCATCCACCACCACCCGGGCAGGGTTAACCTCTTTCAGCGGCAACGGCCACAGGCGGTCGGCAGCGATAATCAGCCCCCCTAAAACGAGAAGCGCTCCCGCCAGCCATAGCCAGCGGGAGCGTGTCAGACGTGCCATTCGCATATTACGGAACAACAATCAGCGGGCCGCTGGCCGCACCCGTTGCCCGCCACTGCGGCACATACATAGACTCGACCATCGGAACCGGCACCTGGTAGGTTCCCGGCGTCACGGCGCGCGCCAGATAAACCAGCGTGACCGGCTGACCTTCATTTACCGGCACGGCCGCCACAAAGCGGTCGTCGCGGAATTCCATATGCTGAATGTCCGCCTGCTGC
The DNA here is from genome assembly GCF_052983755.1 of Enterobacter sp. CFEC122. NCBI lineage: Bacteria > Pseudomonadati > Pseudomonadota > Gammaproteobacteria > Enterobacterales > Enterobacteriaceae > Enterobacter > Enterobacter sp. CFEC122. Next base: position 27,258 of record NZ_JBRIQR010000022.1, read on the forward strand.
ATCTGGCTGAGCAGGTTCTGCACCTCACTGCCGCTGTCCTGCAGGCTGGCGCTGCTGCTTGCCAGGTTCTGGTTTTCCAGCTCCAGCCCCGCAGGCAGGAGATCTACCACCAGCGCGTCCGGCACGTTCTGGCTGGCTTTAACTTCCAGCCACACCAGCACCAGCTCGCCGCTCTTCAGCGAAGAGAGTGATTTCGTACTGCCGTCGGTTGCCAGGATATGACGTTCGACCTGCAACACGTTCGAGCTCGGCTGAGGGGCATATTCCGGATAACCGGTGCTGTCCAAACGTACCCAGAGCGGTGTCGTTCCGGTATTGGTGACCTGCAGCGCGCCAAGCTGGTCGCCGCTCACGTTTTGTACCTGCGCTTTATCGCCACCTGATGCGGAATCTGACAGGGAGGTTTTCGCCTGCCATGCACCTGACAGAGTTTGCAGCGAACGTCCGGCCAGGAACAGCGCGTTGCTCTCCTGAGTGGACAACCAGCGCTGGCTGAAGGCCTGTTCAGACAGGGCATTCAGCAGCGTATTTTGCGCATCCGGCAGCAGTTTGTACTCCTCCAGCAGGGAGAGCATCAGCGCGTTATCGCGAAGCTGGCTGCCGTAATCGGCCATCCAGGTTTTGCTGTCGTTGCGCGGCGTTTTGAGCGCCAGATCCAGCGCCTGCTGGCTGCGCGGGGCATCGCCCATCAGCCTGAGCGCCATGCCCAGCTGCATCAGCGGCAGGCCGGACGCCGCCTGATCGTGACGATCCCAGATTTCACGCAGCGCGCCCAGCGGCGCTTTTTGCTGACGAGCCAGCACCAGCGCGGCATAGGCCTGAACGGCAAATTTACTGGCCTGAGTATCATCGCTATAGCGAATGGACATCATGCCCGGGTCCTGCAGGTAGCGCAGCAGACGGCTATTGGCGTTATTTACCGCATCGGCAGGCACGCTATAGCCCTGCTCGCCCGCCCGCACCAGGAAGTCGGTCACGTAGGCCGTCAGCCAGTACTCTTCCGGACCGTTTTTATCCCACAGCGCAAAACCACCGTCTTCACGCTGCATCTGCAGCAGACGGGAAATACCGATATCAATGGCGGCACGGCGTTTATCGTCCGTATCACCTTTGATACCAAGCGCCGTCAGCTGCGCCGCGTTGGTGTAGAGCGACGGGAACAGGCCGCTGGTGGTCTGCTCCAGGCACCCATACGGATAGGCCTGCAGTTCGCGAATATAGCGCGCCAGGTTGAGCGGTGGTTTGCCGCTCAGCAGCAGTTGCCCCTGCAGAGTGGCAGGAGAGAAACCGTTACTGTGCTGCGCCGGTGCGGTCCAGGATTCGCCAGGGTTGAGCATGGCACCGGTATTCACCGTCTGTGCCGGAAATGCCGGACGCACGCCGATTTTCCAGCTCTTCTGCTGTGGTGCAAAGGTCTCGCCCGGAAGCTGCAGGCCGGTAACCTGTGCTGTTACCTCTCCGTCACCATACCCCTCCAGCGCACGCACCGGAATAAACAGGGTGGTCCGCGCCCCCGGAGGCAGCTGCACCGGCTGCGGCTGTCCACCTTCCAGCGACAGTTTGCCTGTCGCGGTCAGGGCAACGTTCAGCGTTTGCGGCTGGTCGGTCAGGTTGGTGAGATCCAGCGTCAGGCGTGAGGTGTCTCCACTTGCCAGGAAGCGCGGCGTGTTGAGCTCAGTAATAACCGGCGCGGCCACCACAACCTTGCTTTCGCTGCTGCCGAAATCGTCTTCTGTCCAGGCCTGCGCCATCAGACGCAGTTCGCCGTTGAAATCACCAATCGGCAGCGTAATCGTGCCTTCCCCGTTGACATCCAGCGTAACCGGCTGTGCCTGCTGGGCAATGATGGTGACGTGGTTCACCGGCGGTTTGCCGCCGCGCTTCAGTTCATCCCCATCGCCACCGAAGCGCAGCGCGGCCAGACGGCCCTGCCCTTCAATGACCTGGCCGTATATATCGTAGATATCCGCGCCGTAACGCTTCTGGCCAAAGAAAGCCTGCCACGGATCCGGCGTGACGTAATCGGTAATGTTCAGCACGCCGCTGTCCACCGCCGAGACCAGCACGTTCACCTTCTGCGGCACGGCCCCCTCTTTCACGCTGGCTTTCACCTTCACCGAGAGCGTCTGGTTTGGACGCATTTTCTGCGGGTTATCGAGCGCAATATTCAGACGGCGATTTTCATCGCCCATCGGCAGATGCAGCAGACCGACCGCACGTTTCGGCGTGGCGGATTTGGATTTATCTCCGGGACGTACCACCAGCGTACTCAGGTAGAGGTCGTGACGCTTCCAGGCCTTGTCGACCGGGATAGCGAGATCCAGTCCGTTTGCCGGTACGTCGATCTCTTTCCACCACAGCGGCCCTTCGCTGGACTCGATCATCGCATAGCCCTTGCCTGCGGCCGGCGCGGCGATGTGCAGTTGGATGGTGTCGCCCGGCTGATAGGCTGGCTTATCCAGTTTCAGCGTCACGCGGTCAGGGCGCGCGGCCCCAGTGCCATCGCTGTTATCCTGCCAGCTGTAGCCTGCCCAGAAGCGCACGCTGCTGACCATTTCATCAGGCGCTTTGACTTCCAGACGATAAGAGCCCCACTCTACCGGGAAGGTAACTTTACCCGTTTCATCGGCCTTAAGCGTCAGCTCCTGCTCGCCTTCGACGAGGTCTTTCTGATCGAACTGAGACTGCCAGCCTTCGCTCTCAGACCAGTTCCAGAAGTAGTCCCGACGCTCGCGAATCAGACGAACCTGTAACCCGGAAACGGCCTTTTTCGCGCCGCTGGCATCGGCATACACGATGTCGAAACTGGCGTTGCCGTTCTCATCAACAATCGGCTGGTTGACGGTCGTATCGGTGCGGTAGTCGTAAACCGCCTTGCTGGCGAACTGAGGGCGAATACCCGGCAGCTCAGCCGCCGGCCAGATAGCCTGCTCAGCGCGACGCGTCACCGGACGACCACCTGATTCCAGCAGGCTGGCCTGCAGGATCAGCTGCAGCGGAGAGTGCACGTCTTTCCACTGGCTTTCGGTAGAAACCTGCCCACGCCCCTGCTCGTCCAGCGTAAGCTGAACTTCATCCAGGCTGCGGCTCAGGTTCTCTTCGGCGATATCACCAAACTGGAAGCCCGGCAGCGCGGCCACCGCGTCACGCAGCGGACGCAGGAAGAGCTGGCCCTGCAGAGAGTTACCGTTGGCCGGTGCGCCATACAGGTAATAGCCGACCACGTTAAAGTCGACGTTATCCTGCGGTGAAACCGGCGTTTTTTGTCCGCTCAGGTTGAGCGCCATGCGCTCTGGCATGAAGTCTTCGACGTGGAAGTCCCACAGGCGCTGCAGGTTATCGCCCGTGTTGGCGCGGATATGCCACATGCCGGTCTGCGCCCCGCTGTCCAGCGGGTAGTTGAATCGGTAGAGACCGTTTTCAGGCTGAACAACGATCGAGCGAGCCACCTGACCGTCAGGGCGCAGCACGTCAAGCTTCACGGGCTGATCGGGAAGCGGCTTACCGTCACTGTCGCGCAGCAGGCCGTTGAGGATCACCGTTTCGCCCGGGCGATAGAGATCGCGTGGGCCAAACATGAAGAATTGCTTGCTGTAGCCCGGGCTCCCGGCAATATCAAACTCCGCCAGATCAAGAGCCGGTAGCTTGAGGTCAAGCAGCGTGGTCTGGCCGTCTTTACTCGCCAGAATCAGGGCAGCCTCTTTGTCGGTCTCAAGCTTTGCGTGGCCATCGCCGTCGCTTTTCGCTTCGGCAAGGGTCTGCCCTTTGTCATTCAGCAGGGTAACGGTAACCCCGGACTGCGCCGCACCGTTCTCCAGACTCTGGGTGAAGATGTCCAGGCGATTATGATAACGGTGAGCGGACAGGCCAATATCGCTTAAGGTAAAGAGCGTCGCGGCGTTGCTGTAGTTATAGTGCCCGGCCTGGTTCATGACCGCGATGTAAACCCCAGACTGCTGGAGCGGTTTAATATCCTTCAGGGGCAACAACAATTTTTCGCGCGTGTTGCGCGCCGGATTAAGATCGAAGCGACCGGTGTAAACCAGCTCCGCCATCTTTAGCAGGTTGTCGGATTCCCAGTTGGTGAGGGAGTTGCGGTATTCCCACTGGCTGACAAAAGAGGCCAGCGATTCCGGCTTCACGCGGTAGAAATTGACGTCCACGTTGTTGACGTTAAGCGCCATCACCGGCAACCCTTCCACCACCTTGCCCGGCAGCAGCGAGCCGCGGCTGGCAAACCCGACGGTAGGCTCGACGTCCCGGGTGGTGAGGGCTTTTTCATAATCAATGCCGAACGTCGCCTTATTCAGCGCCTGCAGGCCCCGTTCAACGGTGACGACCAGGTTGCGGTTGGGCTCCAGATGACGCAGGCGAAGCTCTTTCAGGTTAGGCGCAAGTTCCCACGCCCCGTCAACTTTGCCGCTTTTTTTGTCCACGACATGCACGGTTTTCGCGAAATCCTGATCGGGATTCAGCGGAACCGAGAATGTCAGCACCAGCGTGGCGGCACCGTCGAGCTGAACTTCAGAAGCATCCAGCAGGGTCAGCGCTTTTCCCTGACTCTGGGCGGCTAGCTTAGCCAGCGTTTCAGCATTTGGCTTTTCCGCGGCTTTTGGTGTGGATGCGGTGGATGCCGCGGGAGCCGCAGCCTGAGGTTTATCGTCGCTGTTATCACAGCCGACAAGCGTAAACGTAGTAAGCAGCGCAAGAGAGAGCGCGGCTAAGCGAAACGGTTTCATCCTTTGTCCCTGGCCCAGAGGGGGCCTGTTGGTCGTCGTCCGGATAAGTATTATCCGCAAGTTTCATTAATTCAAAAAGTCCAATTTTAGAATCTGGAAAACGCCTCGCAGAATGGCATCACGCCGCTACGCCGTGATGGAACCGCGATCACAGCGCATAACGTCACATGTTACCTTTCACGTCATTTGTTTTTAAAACAAGAAGATAGCTGGATAAACACATCTGAAGACTGCTAGTTTTATGACCATGACGCACCCCGAGTGCGCGGTTCAAAAAGAGAGAAAGCCATGAAACGAGCCGTGAACGCCCTACAAAATTTCGGAAAATCATTGTACGGACCGGTGCTTATCTTACCGATCGTCGGTCTGTTTATCGCCTTTGGTAACGTGCTGGGTAACGGTAATCTCGCCGAGTACCTGCCGTTTCTCGGTCATCCGCTGATTCAGCATCTTGGTCAGTTGATCGCAAAATCTGCCGTGTCGGTGCTGGTTAACCTGGCGCTGGTGTTTGCCGTCGGTATTCCGATTGGCCTGGCAACGCGCGATAAAGGATATGCCGCGCTGATTGGCCTGGTCACTTTTGTCGTATTCATCAACGCCATGAACGTCACGCTGCAGCTGCAGGGCGCACTGGCGCCAGCGGCGCAGATGAAAGCGGCCGGACAGACGCTGGTACTGGGCGTGCAGGTGCTGGAGATGGGGGTCTTTGCCGGGATACTGACCGGAGCGCTTTCCGGCTATCTGTACAACAAATATTCCGGCGTACAGTTTAACGGCGCGATGGCGATTTACTCCGGCCACTGTTTTGTCGCCATTGTGATGCTGCCCGTCTCCATGCTGCTCGGCGTGGTGTTGAGCGAACTGTGGCCCTTTGCCCAGCATGGCATTAGCGCCCTGGCGCTGGCCATCAAAGGCTCCGGGCCGTTTGGCGTGGCCATCTACGGTTTCCTGGAACGCATTCTGGTCCCCACCGGCCTACACCATCTGGTTTATACGCCGTTCCTCTATACCGAGCTGGGCGGCACGCAGGAGGTATGCGGCGCAACCTATCAGGGCGCGCGCAATATCTACTTTGCCGAGATGGCCTGCCCGGACGTGAAGCAGCTCAGCAGCACCGTGGTGTGGGACGCACGCGGCATCAGCAAAATGTTTGGCCTGCCTGCCGCGGCGCTGGCGATGTATATGACCGCCAGGCCAGAGCGTAAAGCGGCGGCGAAAGCGATTCTGATCCCGGCGGCACTGACTTCGCTGCTGGTCGGCGTGACCGAGCCGATTGAGTTCTCCTTCCTGTTTGTCGCCCCGCTGCTGTTCGTGGTGCACGCGGTGCTGACCGGCATCGGCATGATGCTGTTCTCGCTGCTGGGCGTTCACGCCATCGGCGCCAACGGGATTATCGACTTCATCCTTTACAACCTGCCGCTCGGCACGGCCAAGTCCAACTGGCCGATGTACATCTTTGTCGGGCTGATCATGTTCGCCCTCTACTTTGTGGTGTTCCGCTTCCTGATCCTGCGCTTCAACATGAAAACGCCGGGCCGTGAAGATGAGGACCAGGAGACGCGCCTCTACAGCAAGCAGGAGTACCAGGCGAAGGGCAATAACGACGGTCTGGGCGAGTCCATCGTGGTGGGGCTGGGCGGTCGGGAAAACATTGAAGTGGTGGACAACTGCTACACCCGCTTGCGCGTCACGGTAAAGGACGTCGCCATTATCGACGAGCCGCGCCTGAAGGCGACTGGCGCGAAAGGGATTATCAAACAAGGTAACAACGTTCAGGTGGTCTACGGGCTGCATGTCAAAAAAATGCGAGAAGCCGTTGAGACGTTTCTCTGAAAGGAGCTAAAGATGTTAACACCCCCATTCATTCTGTCGATTGCCGGCGGCGGCAGCACCTACACGCCGGGCATTGTGAAAAGCCTGATGGTGCGCCTGCAGGATTTCCCGCTGGCCGAAATTCGCCTTTACGATATCGACGAAGCGCGTCAGAACACCATTGCGCCGGTCGTCGAGAAGGTCATTCGCGACCACAGTCAGCGCATCACATTTACCGTCACCAGTGACCCGGAAGTGGCCTTTAGCGGCGCGCATTTTGTCTTCGCCCAGATGCGCGTCGGCCAGTACAAAATGCGTGAGCAGGATGAGAAGATCCCGCTGCGTCACGGCGTGGTGGGCCAGGAAACCTGCGGCCCCGGCGGGCTGGCTTACGGCCTGCGCACGATCCTGCCGATGGTGGAGCTTATCGATCTGGTCGATCGCTACGCGCATGAGAAAGCCTGGATCGTGAACTACTCCAACCCTGCCGCGATCGTCGCGGAAGGCATGCGCCGCCTGCGCCCGAACGCAAGGGTGCTGAACATCTGCGATATGCCGGTTGCCGCGATGCGCAATATGGGCGCCATTCTGGGCGTGGATCGTCATAAACTGGAAGTGGACTACTTCGGCCTGAACCACTTCGGCTGGTTTACCCGCGTGCTGGTGGACGGCGAAGACAAGCTCCCGGCGCTGCGTAAGCATATCGCGAAGTTTGGCCTGCTGACGGAAGATGCGGCTAAAACCGACCCGCAGCACTCGGATCCGTCGTGGGTGAAAACCTGGCGCAATATCAAGCCGATCATGGACAACTTCCCCGAGTATCTGCCGAACCCGTATCTGCAGTATTACCTGATGCCGAACCAGATTGTGGCGCATCAGAACCCGGACTATACCCGCGCCAACGAAGTGATGAACGGGCGCGAGAAAAAGCTGTTCGCCGCCGCCGAAGAATATCAACGCACCGGAATTTTACCGGATGCCTTCCACGTGGGCGTCCACGGTGAATTTATCGTTGACGTCGCCTGTTCGCTGGCGTTCAACCTGCGAAGCCGCCATCTGGTGATGGTGGAAAACCGCGGGGCGATTACCAACCTGCCGTACGATGCGGTGGTGGAAGTTCCCGCTTATATCACCGCCGAAGGCCCGGAACCGATTCGCGTCGGCCAGGTGCCGCTGTTCCATCAGACCCTTTTGCAACAGCAGCTCGCGTCTGAACAGCTTCTGGTAGAGGCGACAATCGAAGGCAGCTATGAAAAAGCGTTGCAGGCATTTACCCTGAACCGCACCGTGCCGACCATGGAACATGCAAAAGCGATTCTGGATGAGATGATTGAAGCCAACCGCGACTACTGGCCAGCGCTGCAAAAAGCCTGGCAGGACGGCGAACCGGTGAAAAAATAGGGGCTTGCTCGCGAGTTGAACGTGGTTTGCTTGTCGGTGTCAGAAAAAACACCGACAATCCTTTTTTACGGAAAAGAATGGAGGCAACCCATGTCCACCTCATATTTTGTCGCTGCCGACTGGCTGATTGAGCACGGCGACGATCCGGAAGTGCAGATTATCGACGCGCGTATGGCCCCTCCGGGACAAGAGCATCGTGACGTGCCCGGTGAATACCGTGCCGGGCATCTGCCGGGTGCGGTATTTTTTGATATCGAAGCTCTCTCCGATCACACCTCTCCCCTGCCGCACATGCTGCCGCGCCCGGAAGCGTTTTCCGTGGCGATGCGCGAGCTGGGCATCAGCAAAGACAAACACCTCGTTGTCTATGACGAAGGGAACCTCTTCTCCGCGCCGCGCGCGTGGTGGATGCTGAAAAACTTCGGCGTGGAAAAAGTTTCGATTCTGGCGGGCGGCCTCGCGGGTTGGAAGCGTGACGAACTGCCGCTTCAGCAGGGTGACGTCACGCTGCCGGAAGGCGAGTTCGATGCCACGTTCGACGCACACGTGGTAAAACGCCTGACCGACGTGCTGGTTGTAAGCCACGAAAAAACGGCCCAAATCGTTGATGCCCGCCCTGCGCCACGCTTCAATGCCGAGGCGGATGAACCGCGTCCGGGGCTGAAGCGTGGACATATTCCGGGCGCGCTGAACGTGCCGTGGGGCGACCTGGTGTTTGAGGGCGAGCTGAAAACCACCGACGAGCTGCGCGCCATTTTTGAACGTCAGGGCGTGGATTTGCATCGTCCGATTATCGCCAGCTGCGGTTCCGGCGTAACGGCCTGCGTGGTCATTCTGGCGCTCGCCACGCTCGGCGTAAGCGACGTCACGCTCTACGACGGTGCCTGGAGCGAATGGGGCGCGCGTGACGACCTGCCGGTTGAACCCGCGAAATAATGGATAACCGCCTGGCCACGCTGTTAACGCGCGGGGCGTCATTGACCCGCGCCGAGTATCGCGTCCTCGCCCACCTCACGGAGCATCCGCTGCTGGTGGGCAACATCACGGTGCGCGAGCTGGCGCAGGCGACGTTTGTTTCTACCGCCACCATCATGCGACTGTGCCAGAAGCTGGGGTTCAGCGGCTTCAGCGAGTTTATCTGGCACTGCAAGCAGCTGCTCTCCGACACGCCGCATATTGCCGCTCAGGCGCAGTCGCGTCCTGAACTCCCGGTGCTGTTTAACCAGTTTATCGCCAACTATCAGCACACCTTTCAGTGGGTTACCCAGGACAAACGCCAGCAGTTTTCCGACCTGCTGCGCCAGAAAGAGAGCTTCTTTCTCTACGGGGCCGGGTTTTCTTATCTGTTTGCGGAGTACCTGACCAAGAAGCTACAGGTAATGGGCAAAACGGCGTTTATCTCCGGACCGGGCGACAGCCGGAACATTTTTCTCAGCAATGCCGCCCGCTATCAGGTGTTTATTGCCGTCTCGCGCAGCGGCGAAACGGAGCAGGTGCTGGATAAAGCGCGGATAGCCAAAAACGTCGGCATGACGATCGTCGCGTTTACCCGCGCCTCGGCCAACACGCTGGCGGAGATGGCCGACGTGCACTTTGCGCTCTATGACGAAGCGGTACACTTCGCCGCCGAAGCCGCAGGGGTGACGTCGTTTGAGTCGAATCTGGTGCTGCTGATGGATTTACTGCTGCTGGAAGCAACGGGGTGATATTCACCCCGCTGTCATCAGATGATGCGGTTGGTCTTGAGATCGCGCAGGAAGCCGCCCCAGCGACGCTCGTAGAACGGCGTAATGTGCTCGGTAATAAAGTGGCTGATGCCCTTCTCACCGTTTTTCACCTGGCAGATATCAATTGGTTCATCGCCCGGTAGCGTGTCGGTCGCCACGCTGCCCGCTGCCTGAACGATCTCGTCGAAATCGCCATCAGCTTCAATACCGATCAACAGCACCGGCTTTTCGTCCGCGCGCTCTTTAATGGAGCAGAGAAACGCGCGCCTGACGGGCTTGAGCGTTTTGAACAGCGTCGTCAGGGAATCAATCATCTGCGCGGGTGGCTCGGCCACTTCAGAGAGCAGCAGCGTTTCGCCCCCTTCCAGCACTTCCTGCGTGCTGAGCGGGTTGCCCTCTTCGCCAATCAGGTGGCTGATTTCACGTGGCGTAAACTCTTTCCCGGTCGGCAGCTTCGCGTTCAGGAACAGCGTCTGGCCGAGCGTCATTTCAAACAGGGTACGCACCGGCATCACCACGAACGCCTGTTCGTCTTCTACCGCTTTCTGCAGCGCTTCCAGCGAGGTGAAGAACGGGATCACCGACGTGCCGTCGTCTTCCTCCCAGTGCAGCAGATCCAGCGCGCTGTCTTCTACGACCTGTTCACCTTCCGCGGCGGTACCCGGCACCCAGACGGTGGATTCCAGCAGCGTGCGGAAAAAGGCCGGACGGTGGGCGGGTTCGGTCGCCGCCTGCTCCAGCAGGGTTTCTAATTCGTTTTTGGTATCTGACATAGTTTGGCTACTTCAAATAACGCCGGGTGGCGCTTCGCTTACCCGGCCTACAAAACCGTAGGCCCGTGCAAGCGCAGCGCCGCCGGGCAATATGATGACGCCGAAGGCGCGCGTAAGCGTAGCGCCACCCGGCAAAAAAGATTACTCAGCCGTCAGCAGGTTCGCCACGGTACGCACGCCCAGACCGGTCGCGCCTGCGGACCACTGCTCAACCGCCGCTTTACGGTACGTCGCGGAGCAGTCGATGTGCAGCCAGCCCTCGTGGTAGTTCTCAACGAAGTGAGACAGGAAGCCTGCTGCGGTGCTTGCACCCGCCGGGTACGCCGCGCTGGCGGTGTTGTTCAGCTCGGCAAAGTTAGACGGCAGCTGGCTGCGGTGGAACTCGGCCAGCGGCAGGCGCCAGAACGGCTCGTTCTCTGCGGCAGCACTCGCCAGCAGGCGTGCGGCCAGCTTGTCGTCAAAGCTGAACAGCGCGTGGTAGTCGTTACCCAGCGCGGTTTTCGCCGCACCGGTCAGAGTCGCCATGTCGATGATCAGCTCAGGCTTCTGGGCAGATGCGTCGATCAGGCCATCGGCCAGCACCAGACGGCCTTCGGCGTCGGTGTTCATCACCTCAACGTTTTTGCCGTTGCGGTAGCGGATGATGTCGCCCAGCTTGAAGGCGTTACCGCTGACCATGTTGTCGGCGCAGCACAGGTACAGCTTCACGCGCTTGTTCAGACCGCGGGTAATCGCAAACGCCAGCGCGCCGGTGATGGTGGCCGCGCCGCCCATGTCGGACTTCATGGAGTCCATGAACGCGCTCTGCTTCAGGCTGTAGCCGCCGGTGTCGAAGGTGATGCCTTTACCTACCAGGCAGGCAAAGACAGGGGCGTCTTTATCGCCGGTTGGGTTGTAGTCCAGCGCCAGCAGCACCGGAGGACGCTCGGAGCCGCGGCCCACGGTGTGGATACCCATGTAGTTCTGCTCGCGCAGGTCTTCACCCTTGGTGATGCGGTAGGACATCTTGTCGCCCGCCACGCCGCACAGGAGATCCACGGCACGCTGCGCCAGCTGCTCAGGGCCTAACTCTTCCGCCGGGGCGTTAATGGTGTCGCGTACCCAGTCGATGATTTTCAGGCGGCTTTCCAGCTCTTTCTGACCGGCTTCGTCGAGGTTCGCCCACTCAATTTTGCGGGTGCCTTTCGGCCCTTTGTAACCCGCCCAGAATGCCCAGCTGCGGTCGGTGTCCCACCCTTCGCCTTCCAGCGAGACATGCTTAATGCCCAGACCGTCAATTTTACGCGCGGCGCGCTGGATCAGGCCCAAATCATCATTGCCCGTCAGGTGCAGGGTAATACCGTCGTTATTAATGCTGTAGGTGGCTTTCTCGCCCCAGCGCGCGTCGGCAGGCTGATTCGAGAGCGTAATCTTCATCGCTTCGGTCATTTTATTTTTCCTTATTAGCAACTAGCAAACGGGCCGCCTGAAGGCAGCCCGTTTTGTTATTTATTCTGCTTCATCTAACCAGACTAACAGAATCGCCTCCAGAATTTTTTCATTGGATGCGTTTGGATCGTCGTCGAAATCCTCTAAATCGCAGATCCACTGATGCATATCGGTGAATCGTACGGTCTTCGGATCGAGATCCGGGTTCGCGTCGTAGAGCGCTTCGCCGATTTCACGGCTGTCTGTCCACTTCAGTCCCATATTAATGCTCGCGTGCGTGGTTGATGGTGTAGCGTGGGAACTCCACGACCAGATCTTCATCGGTCACCGCTGCCTGGCAGCTTAAGCGGCTGTCTGGCTCCAGACCCCATGCTTTATCCAGCATGTCGTCTTCGTCTTCGGTGCTCTCGGCAAGAGAGTCAAAACCTTCACGCACGATGCAGTGGCAGGTGGTGCAGGCACAGGATTTTTCACAGGCGTGTTCCACTTCGATACCTGCACGCAGGGCTACATCGAGAATGGTTTCACCGGTCTTCGCTTCCAGAACAGCACCATCCGGACAGAGGTCCGCATGAGGCAAAATTACAATCTTTGGCATATTAAACCTCGTCCACGGACTGGCCTTTCAGCGCGACGCGGACAGATTTGTCCATGCGGCGAGCAGCAAAGTCCTGGGTTTGTTTATCAACGTTTTTAATGGCTTCTTCTATTGCGTCAGCGTCATTACCTTCGGCCACGGCGCTTAAGCGCGCGGCAGCGTCGTCAATCACCTGGCGCTCAGCGGCGCTTAACAGCGCGGCGTCGGCAGCGAGCGCGCCGTTCAGGCTCTCCAGCACGCGGGCGGCTTCAACTTTTTGTTCAGCCAGCATACGCGCCTTCACATCCTGCTCGGCGTAGCTCATTGAGTCCTGAATCATGGAGGCGATTTCGCCATCGGTCAGGCCGTAGGACGGCTTCACCTGAATGGACGATTCCACGCCGGTGGATTTTTCCATCGCCGTGACGCTCAGCAGACCGTCGGCGTCCACCTGGAAGGTGACGCGAATATGCGCCCCGCCCGCCGGCAGCGCCGGGATGCCGCGCAGCGCAAAGCGCGCCAGAGAACGGCAGTCCTGCACCAGCTCGCGCTCGCCCTGCATCACGTGGATGGACATCGCGGTCTGGCCGTCTTTAAAGGTGGTGAACTCCTGCGCGCGCGCCACCGGAATGGTGGTGTTACGCGGGATCACTTTCTCCACCAGGCCGCCCATGGTTTCTAAACCCAGCGACAGCGGGATGACGTCCAGCAGCAGCATTTCGCTGTCCGGCTTGTTGCCAACCAGAATATCGGCCTGGATCGCGGCGCCCACGGCAACCACTTTGTCCGGGTCGATGGAGGTCAGCGGCGTGCGGCCAAAGAATTCACCCACGCGCTCGCGCACCAGCGGCACGCGGGTCGAACCGCCCACCATGACCACTTCCAGCACTTCGCTAGCCTCAACGCCGGCATCTTTCAATGCGCGACGGCAGGCCAGTAAGGTGCGTTTCACCAGCGGGGCAATCAGATCGTTAAACTGGTCACGGGTGATGTCACCCTGCCAGCCCGCAACATTGACGATAACCGTCTGCGCATCGCTCAGGGCGATTTTGGCATCGATGGCCGCATCCAGCAGTTCACGCTGTATGCGCGCATCGCTGCGATCGCTGATGCCCGCCTGCTCGCGGATGTAGTCCGCCAGCAGATGGTCGAAATCATCGCCGCCCAGCGCGGAATCCCCGCCGGTCGCCAGCACTTCAAATACCCCGCGGCTCAGGCGCAGGATAGAGATATCAAATGTCCCGCCGCCGAGATCGTAAACCGCGATCACCCCTTCCTGACCGGAATCGAGGCCGTAGGCAATCGCCGCCGCCGTCGGTTCGTTCAGCAGACGCAGCACGTGCAGGCCCGCCAGACGCGCGGCGTCTTTGGTGCCCTGACGCTGTGCATCATCAAAGTAGGCAGGAACGGTGATCACCACGCCGTCCAGATCGCCGCCGAGCGTGGCCGTGGCACGCTCCGCCAGCGCTTTGAGGATGTCAGCGGAAACACGAATCGGGTTCAGCAGACCGGCCGCGGTCGCAATCATCGGCAGGCCGTTTTCACTGGCCTGCAGCTGATACGGCAGATGCGGGTAGCAGGTCTGAATATCGGCCAGCGAGCGGCCCATCATGCGCTTGACGGAGCTGATGGTGTTTGCCGGATCGCGCGCGGCGTTAGCGCGGGCGTCATAGCCGACCGCGTGACCCTGCTGCTGGTAGTGGACCACGGAAGGCAGCAGATGGCGGCACTGCTCGTCAGCCAGCGTTTCCGCCTGGCCGCTGCGCACGGTCGCCACGAGGGAATTGGTGGTGCCCAGATCGATACCCACCGCCAGACGACGCTGGTGCGGTGCGGCACTTAAGCCAGGCTCACTAATTTGTAATAAGGCCATAATTGCTTCCGAAATTAAAAATCGAGCAGCTTTTCTTCGAGTTGTTCAGCACTGCTTCGCAGTTTATCGAGAAAACGGAGTTTGCGCACAGTGTCTGCCGCCACGTCCCAGGTCTCGTTGTTCAGTTGCTCCACCATCTGCTGATGGCGGGTATCGAACATGCCCTTCACGCGCGTGATGAAGCTTTCCAGACGCGCTTCGTCTTTGGCCTGTTCAATCTCATCCAGCTCTTCGCGCAGCTCCAGCTGCTCCATCAGAAACGCCGTGTCGCGCACGGTGTGCTGTTCGCTCGCCAGATCAAAACCGTGGAGCGAGAGCAGATACTCAGCGCGCGCCAGCGGATGGCGCAACGTCTGCCAGGCCTGGTTGATGGTCGCGGATTGCGACACCGCAGCCAGCTGCTCTGCCTGAGTACCGCTCGCGAATTTGTCCGGATGGTACTGACGCTGCAGATCCTGAAAACGGATCGTCAGCGCCTGGAGATCGATCGGGTATTGAGCGGGTAGTCCGAAGAGAGTGAAGTAATCCATAACAATCTCAGGGGTAGCCTGTTAGAACAAACCCCACGCGTAGCGGGTAACGCCACGGTGGGGTTTCGGATGACGCGCGGTTAAACGTGGAAGCTTTCGCCGCAACCACACTCGTCTTTGACGTTCGGGTTCGTAAATTTGAACCCTTCGTTCAGGCCTTCTTTGACGAAGTCCAGTTGAGTGCCGTTGAGGAATTGCAGGCTTTTGCCATCGACCACCACCTTCACGCCCTTGTCTTCAAACACGATGTCGTCAGACGCCGGCTCGTCAACAAACTCCAGTACGTAAGCCATACCAGAACAGCCGGAGGTACGTACGCCCAGTCGCAGGCCAAAGCCTTTACCACGGTTCGCCAGAAAAGAGCTTACTCGCGCGGCAGCGCTGTCGCTAAGGGTAATCGACATACTCAAACCTCAATTATTTTGCTTCACGTTTGCTTTTGTAATCCGCAATGGCGGCTTTGATCGCGTCTTCTGCCAGAATTGAGCAGTGAATTTTCACCGGTGGCAGTTCGAGTTCTTCAGCAATATCCGTGTTCTTGATTGCCTGTGCTTCGTCCAGAGACTTGCCCTTCACCCATTCGGTGACGAGGGAGCTGGACGCGATAGCAGAACCGCAGCCGTAGGTCTTGAAGCGCGCGTCTTCAATGATACCTTCATTGTTGACTTTAATCTGCAACTTCATCACGTCGCCACACGCTGGCGCACCGACCATGCCGCTACCAACAGATTCGTCGCTGTTGTCAAAAGAGCCAACGTTGCGTGGGTTTTCGTAATGATCGATGACTTTTTCGCTGTATGCCATGATTGAATTCTCCTTATGTACCGATTAGTGATGTGACCATTCAATGCTGTTCAGATCCACGCCCTGTTTGAACATTTCCCACAGTGGAGAAAGGTCGCGCAGACGGCCAATGGAGTTGCGAACCAGCTTGATGGTGTAGTCAATCTCTTCTTCGGTAGTGAAACGACCTAAAGAGAAACGGATAGAGCTGTGTGCCAGCTCGTCAGTCATACCCAGCGCGCGCAGCACGTAGGATGGCTCAAGGCTTGCAGACGTACAGGCAGAACCGGAAGAAACCGCCAGGTCTTTCAGCGCCATGATCAACGACTCGCCTTCAACATAGTTGAAGCTGACGTTGAGGATGTTTGGTGCGCCCTGTTCGAGATCGCCGTTCAGATACACTTCTTCCATATCTTTCACGCCGTCCCACAGACGGTTACGCAGCGTGCGCAGGCGTGCCATCTCGGTTTCCATCTCTTCTTTTGCAATGCGGTAGGCTTCGCCCATGCCCACGATCTGGTGAACAGGCAGCGTACCGGAACGCATGCCGCGCTCGTGACCACCGCCGTGCATCTGTGCTTCGATGCGGATACGCGGTTTACGACGAACGTACAGCGCGCCGATGCCTTTCGGGCCATAGATTTTGTGGCCGGAGAAGGACATCAGGTCAACTTTCAGCTGGCTCAGGTCGATAGGCAGTTTGCCCACGCTCTGGGTCGCGTCCACGTGGTAGATGATACCGCGCGCGCGGCACATTTCGCCGATGGTCGCGATGTCTTGTACCACGCCGATTTCGTTGTTGACGTGCATGATGGAGACCAGAATGGTGTCATCACGCATGGCCGCTTCGAGCTCTTTCAGATCGATAATGCCGTTGCTCTGTGGCGCCAGATAGGTGACTTCGTACCCTTCACGCTCCAGCTGACGGCAGGTGTCCAGCACGGCTTTGTGTTCGGTTTTGCTGGTGATGATGTGCTTGCCTTTTTTCTGATAAAAGTTGGCTGCACCTTTGATCGCCAGGTTGTCGGATTCGGTCGCACCGGAGGTGAAAACAATCTCACGCGGGTCGGCACCCACCAGGTCAGCAATCTGATTACGGGCGATATCGACCGCCTCTTCAGCATGCCAGCCAAAACGGTGTGAACGGGAAGCTGGGTTACCAAAGTTTCCGTCCAGGGTCAGACACTGCATCATTTTCTCGGCAACACGCGGGTCCACCGGCGTGGTTGCGGAGTAATCGAGATAAATCGGTAATTTCATTGCTCTTTAAACTCCGTACATCGCTTCAATGCAAGGAATCAGGCAACCGGCTGGATGTACGACCGAGTACACGGGGCGAGTCTACGCCCCGGCCTGATTCTGAAATACTTATCGTTTTATTACGCGCGTAATTTGACGTCGATAGCGTCCTGCGCGCGGGTGCTGCGTTGGGAATCATGGCTGTGCTGACGCCCCGAAACATCCAGAACTTCCTGGTTATTCACCAGCTCACCGAGGGTGATGTTGTTCAGGAAGCCGGTCAGACGGTCGCTCAGATCGCGCCACAGCGCGTGGGTCAGGCATTTATCGCCGCCCTGGCAGCCGCCTTTACCCTGGCAACGGGTCGCGTCAACGGATTCGTCAACGGCGCTGATCACTTCGCCAACTGCAATACTGCCCGCGTCTTTACCCAGCAGATAACCGCCGCCTGGGCCACGAACGCTGGAAACCAGTCCATTTTTACGCAGTCTGGAGAACAGCTGTTCCAGATAAGAGAGGGAGATCCCTTGTCGTTCAGAAATATCAGCCAACGGAACCGGGCCCGCTTCGGAGTTGAGCGCAACGTCCAGCATCGCGGTCACGGCATAACGCCCTTTAGATGTCAGTCTCATGTCTTACTTAACCTCAAACTCGCCCCTGCCCGGGGTTTTTTATTGTAAAATGGGGTATTGCATAGCAGGGCCAAGTCTGACATTCCTGACTAAAATGGTCAACTATTTACTTGACTGTTTTAGTCAGGTATTTAACCTTCCGTGCCGTTTTTTGTCGGGTGACGCTTCGCGTACCCGACCGACGGTTTTGTAGGCTGGGTAAGCGAAGCGCCACCCGGCGAACAGACGACACTACTCTTTATTCTTCTGCTCAATCGACGCCAGGATCCCGCGCAGGATGTTCAGCTCCTGGCTTTCCGGACGCGCGCGGGTGAACAGACGGCGCAGCTTATTCATTACCTGCCCCGGGTGGCCTTCGCGGATAAAGCCGGTTGAGAGCAGCGTCTGCTCCAGGTGACCGTAGAAACGCTCAAGGTCGTCCACCAGCGGGTAAGCCGTCTCTTCTTTAGGCTCAACCTCTTTTTCCTGCGTTGCCAGCCACGCCATACGCACTTCATAGGCGATAACCTGCACCGCCATCGCCAGGTTCAGCGAGCTGTACTCCGGGTTTGCCGCAATCGCTACGTGATAATGACACTTCTGCAGCTCGTCGTTGGTCAGGCCAACGCGCTCGCGGCCGAACACCAGCGCAACCGGTGCTTGTTCAGCCTCAGAGACACTTTTCAGGCCGCATTCACGCGGATCGAGCATTGGCCACGGCAGCGTGCGCGAACGCGCGCTGGTACCGACAACGAGGCTGCAGCCGGCCAGCGCTTCGTCAAGGGTATCGACGATCTGGGCGTTGCCGATCACGTCGCTGGCTCCGGCCGCCAGGGCGATGGCCTGCGAGTCTGGCTTCACCAGCGGGTTAACCAGCCACAGGTTCGTTAAGCCCATGGTTTTCATAGCGCGGGCAACGGAGCCCATGTTGCCGGTGTGCGATGTTTCGACCAGCACGATTCGAATGTTTTGCAGCATAATTTTTAATGTCTGGATTCAGTGTCTGAAGAATATTCGGGCATATTATCATAAACGGGAGACATAATCCGATCCCGCTGCTATACTCTGCGCCGATTTTCCTGTTCTTTAACATCCAGTGAGAGAGACCGATGCATCCGATGCTGACCATCGCCGTGCGCGCAGCGCGCAAGGCGGGTAATGTAATTGCCAAACACTACGAAACGCCAGACTCCGTAGAAACCAGCCAGAAAGGCAGCAATGATTTCGTGACGAACGTCGATAAAGCCGCAGAAGCGATTATTATCGAAACGATCCGCAAATCTTACCCACAGCACACCATCATCACCGAAGAAAGCGGTGAACATGAAGGTACCGATCAGGATGTTCAATGGGTTATCGATCCACTGGATGGCACCACCAACTTCGTCAAACGCCTGCCACACTTCTCTGTGTCTATCGCCGTACGCATTAAAGGCCGTACTGAAGTCGCCGTTGTGTACGATCCAATGCGTAACGAACTGTTCACCGCGACCCGCGGTCAGGGCGCACAGCTGAACGGCTACCGTCTGCGCTGCAGCAACGCACGCGATCTGGACGGCACCATCCTGGCGACCGGTTTCCCGTTCAAGGCGAAACAGCACGCGACCACCTATATGAATATCCTCGGCAAACTGTTCACCGAATGCGCGGACTTCCGTCGCACCGGTTCTGCTGCGCTGGATCTGGCCTACGTTGCCACCGGCCGCGTTGACGGTTACTTCGAACTCTCACTGAAGCCATGGGATTTTGCAGCGGGCGAGCTGATCGCGCGTGAAGCAGGCGCCATTGTGTGTGACTTCACCGGCGGCCATAACTATATGTCTACCGGCAACATTGTTGCGGGTAACCCACGCGTTGTTAAAGCCATGCTGGCCAACATGCGTGATGAACTGAGCGATGCGCTGAAGCGTTAATCCAGTTTGTTAAGCCCGGTGGCGCTACGCTTACCGGGCCTACAAAATCCCTCAGTACGCTAGAAAGGCCGCAATCCCCTTCCCACCGGCACCGCGCTCATCCACATCGTCACCGCCGCCACCAGCAGAATCACTCCCCCCGCCAGCGCAAGCGTTGTCCACCCTATCTGTCGCCACAGCACCGGCGTTTTACTGCCGCTGAGTTTGACCGCCAGCTGACGGAAGCTGTGAACCAGCAGCGCTAAAGACGAAATGGTGAGAGAGGTTCCTGCCGCCATCGCCAGCGCCGAGAGCATTCCCCAGCCAAAGACACCTATTATCTTACTGAACAGCAGCACCATAATGGCACCCGAGCACGGGCGCATCCCCATCGAGAGAATAATCATCAGCCGGGCGCGCCAGTCGTCGCCGTTCTGTAATTGTTCCTGCGTGGGCAGATGCTGATGACCGCAGCCGCAGTGTTCATCATGAACGTGGTGCGGCGTAAAGGATTTGAACGTGGGCTTTTTCAGCAGCGCGCACAGTTTTTTCAGCGCCCGCCAGCAGAGGATCAGCCCCAGCACGCCCACCAGCGCATAGCTGCCCTTCTCCAGCCAGAAGCTGCTCATGTGGAGCTGGCGCGCCGGAAGCTGTAACAGAGAAAGCACAACAACAACCAGCGCAATCGCCACGCCGCCCTGAAGCAGCGAAGAGGCCAGCGTCAGGCCGATGCTCGATTTCAGCTTAGACGGATGGGTGGCAAGCCAGGTGGTGATGACGATTTTGCCGTGCCCCGGCCCCAGCGCGTGCAGAACGCCATAGACAAAACTGAACGCCAGCAGGGAGCCGCCCGCTTTGGCCGGGTTCTCGGCCACCGCCTTCAGCAGTCCGCTCATCTGCTGGTTGACCTCACGCTGCCAGATAATGCTTTTCATCATCACCTGCGGCCAGGCCTGCCACAGCCAGAGCGAACCGCCGAAGGCAAACAGTAAAAAGAGCGCCAGCGGCCAGAGGTGCAACCAGCGGCGCGGTTTTCGTACCGGAGAGGAGATCACTGACATTGTAACGTTACCTTCTGTGCGAACTGTTTACCCAGTTCCATGTCCTCAGGCGGGGCATCTGCTTTATCCAGCGAGATCGCAAAGTTCAGCGTCTCTTCGCTGGGTTTCGGGGTGTGCACGCCAATTTTACAGCTTTTTTGCAGCGCGTCCGGCAGCCGTACGTCGCTGTCGTTGTCATAGCGCATGTCGACATAGTAGGTAGGGTCAAAAGTGGAAAAGCGGTACGTTTGCCCGGCCAGCGGCTGAGGATGCGCCAGCGGAAGCACGAACGTCAGCACCGCCTGATGCCCGTCACGCGTCATCCCGTATTCCGTTGGACGGTTCTGAAATTTGACCTTTTGGCCGTTATGCCAGAATTCGGTGAAGTAGTGCTGGCCGAGCACGTTGGCCATTACTTCCGCCGCCAGCTTTTTCCAGATGTCGTCGCCGGGCTTCGCGTTTCCCGCATCATAGAGCAGGTCAGCCGAGGTGATTTCATCCATCGTCCAGCGCATTTTCAGGCCGCTCAGCTGCGTGCCGTCGGTGACCAGCTCGGTCTGGAGGCCAATAAAACTGTGAGGGTGTGCGCTGGCGGTGAAGGTGATAACCGCCAAAAATAACGCCATCGCACTTTGTTTAACTGTTTGCATCAATTCCTCACGTCAAAAATTCTGTGATGTTCCCCTGCAATCCTGAGTGAAAGGCCTGCCGGCGCGCTTTTCAGCGCTCATCCTTTAGCTATTCTTATCAAACATTCACACTGGATACCCGACAGATGATGACGACGCTTGAAATTCCATCTGTGCTTTCCAGTTCGCAGCGCCGCTGCCAGGTGCTTTTGATGCTTTACCTGCCCGATGCTGCCGTCACCGCACAGAGCATAATCGCTGCCAACGGCGTGGACGACGCGATGGCACGGCAAGATATAGCCGAGACGCGCGATGAAATCCAGCGCTATCACCGGCTGGATATCGTCACGCACCACGACGGCTGCTACCGGATTGAAGGCACAGTCCTGAATCAGCGTTTATGCCTGCTGCACTGGCTGCGCCGGGCGCTGCGGCTTTGTCCGCAGTTTGTCTCGCACCAGTTTACCCCCGCATTAAAAACCGCGCTTAAACAACTCGGCATCGCGCGCCCGCTTTACGACGATGCGAACCTGCGGGCGCTGATCGGCTTCTGCTCACGCAAGCTGCAGCGCCAGTTTGAATGCCGCGATGTGCAGTTTTTACAGCTCTATCTGCAATATTGTCTTATTCAGCACCAGCTCGGGAATACGCCGCAGTTTTCGCATGCCCAGCGCAGCTGGACCCAGTCGCGGGGAGAGTATTTTACGGCGCAGGAGATTGTCCGCCACTGGAAGCGGCGCGTGCCGCAGGGCGCGCACGTGGATGAACAGCTGTTTCTGGCGCTGCTGTTTATGATGCTCCGCACGCCCGATCCGGTGCTCGATAAGCACCAGCAGGATCAGCGTCTACGCCGGGCCATCGTGCGCATGGTGGCCCGTTTTCGCTCGCAGACCGGAATGAACTTCAGCGATGAGCAGGGGCTGACCGATCAGCTGTATATCCATCTGGCTCAGGCGCTGGACCGTTCGCTGTTTGAGATCGGCATCGACAACAGCCTGCCGGAGGAGATCCATCGCCTTTATCCCCGGCTGTTACGCACCACGAAAGAGGCGCTGTTTGAGCTGGAGGCAGAATTCGGGCTGCGTTTTTCCGACGAAGAGATGAGCCTGGTGGCGGTAATTTTCGGTGCCTGGCTGATGCAGGAGACCGATCTGCATGAAAAACAGGTGATCCTGCTGACGGGAGACGATAAAGCCAGTGAGGAACAGATCGAACAGCAGCTTCGCGAGCTGACGCTGCTGCCGCTCAACATTCGCTACCTGACGCTGCAGGCTTTTCAGAAAGAGGGAGCGCCGCGCGAAGCCGCGCTGGTTATCACCCCCTACCCTACGGCCCTGCCGCTGTTCTCGCCGCCGCTGATCCATGCCGTTGAGACACTGAACGCGCAGCAGCAAGAACATATTCGCGCCATGCTGGAATCATAGCGACGCGCGGGCGGCCACTTTAGGTCGAACAACAATGGCGGGCAAGGCGACGAGCGCCATCACCCAGAAGACGCCGTGCCCCAGGTGCTGGTAAAGGAACCCCGCAAAGACCGTCATGATCGCAATACTGCCCCCCATTGCCACTGCCGAATAGACGGCCTGCAGGCGAATCACGTCCCCGCCCTCGCGCGCTGCGATATAGCGCATGGCCGCCAGATGGCACACGGTAAAGGTGCCGCAGTGAAGAATTTGCGCCACAATCAGCCACGGCAGATCGGTCGTCCAGCCCATAATCCCCCAGCGCGCCACGCCGCACACGGCGGAAAGCAGCAGCAGGTCACGAGCGCCAAAGCGGCGGAACAGTTTTTTGCTCAGGGCAAAGATAATGACTTCGGCCACCACGCCCAGCGACCACAGATAGCCCACGGCGGAAGCGGAATATCCCGCCCCCTGCCAGTAGATGGCGCTGAAACCATAGTACGCCGCATGTGCCCCCTGAAGGAGGCACACGCACGCCAGAAAACGCCAGCTCTGTGCGACCAGGCTCTGCCATGCGGGCCAGCCCGCGCTCTCCTGATGGCGACTTTCCCCCTGCGGCATCACCGACGGTCGCAGAAGCATGCCCAGCAGCATCGAGGCAATACCGATACTCAGCAGGGCAAGAATGGCGCGGTAATCGTAGAGGCTGACCAGTTTCCCCACCAGCGCCGAGCCAATCACAAAGGCGATAGAACCCCACAGGCGCACGCGACCGTAGTCCATGGTGATCTGCTTTTGCCAGGTGTTCGCCAGGGCATCCGTCAGCGGCACCAGCGGTGAGAAGAACAGGTTAAAGCCGACCATCACCACCATCAGCCAGGCAAACTGGTGGCTGACCCAGAAGCAGGCCACAAAGACCAGGGTCAGCAGAGCCAGAATGCGTACGGCCTTGATCAGTAAGGAGGGATCGCTGACGCGCGGGGCGATCAGCAGGCTGCCGAGGAAACGCGCCACCAGCCCGGCCCCCAGCAGGACGCCGATGGTCTCAGGCGTCAGGCCGATCCCCTTAAGCCAGACGCTCCAGAAAGGCAGAAAAATGCCGTAGCTAAAGAAATAGGTGAAATAACTGAGCGCCAGCCAGCGCGTGGAATGCAAGACCATGAATCCCTCCCGAAATCGAGGCCATAGTCTGGCGAGAATATAAAAATTAAGCAAGTAGATAGCCTGCTATAAATTAACGAAAAATTAACATCTTGTGCAGTCGTCTGGCTTATGGCAGGGAATGAAAATGTGTATTACGTTTAAATTACTCCACTTGCAGAGGTATTTCTGCCATGAACTCACTACGTTATCTCGATTTTGGTCAGTCGCGTCATCTGCTGCTGCTCATTGGCCGCATCGCGCTTGTCGTGCTGTTTATTATCTTTGGTTACCCGAAACTGACGGGGTTTAGCGGTACCGTACAGTATATGACCTCGCTGGGTACGCCGATGCCCATGCTGGCGGCCATTATTGCGGTGGTGATGGAAGTGCCTGCTGCGATCCTGATCGTACTGGGCTTTTTCACCCGTCCTCTCGCGGTACTGTTTGTGTTCTACACCCTCGGAACGGCGGTGATTGGGCATCACTACTGGGATATGACCGGTGATGCAGTCGTACCGAATATGATTAACTTCTACAAAAACGTCAGTATTGCTGGCGCCTTTATTTTGCTGGCGATTGTGGGACCTGGCGCCATCTCCCTGGACCGGCGTTAAGCCATAAAAAAAGGCCGCAAGCGCGGCCTTTTTTATTTCTGCAGGGCAGAGGAATTATGCGTAGACCGGGAAGCGCGCGCAGATATCCAGAACTTTACCTTTGACGCGCTCGATAACCGCTTCGTCATTGATGTTGTCCAGAACGTCACACATCCAGCCAGCCAGTTCTTTCACTTCCGCTTCTTTGAAGCCGCGGCGAGTCACGGCCGGAGAACCGATACGGATACCGGAGGTCACGAACGGGCTCTTCGGATCGTTTGGCACGCTGTTTTTGTTCACGGTGATGTTGGCGCGGCCCAGGGCAGCGTCAGCTTCTTTACCGGTCAGGTTCTTATCAACCAGATCCAGCAGGAACAGGTGGTTTTCAGTCCCACCGGATACCACTTTGTAGCCACGGTTCAGGAACACTTCCACCATCGCTTTGGCGTTCTTAGCAACCTGCTGCTGGTAAACCTTGAACTCTGGCTCCATCGCTTCTTTCAGCGCGACCGCTTTTGCCGCGATAACGTGCATCAGCGGGCCGCCCTGCGCGCTTGGGAACACCGCGGAGTTCAGTTTTTTGTACAGCTCTTCGTCACCGCCCTTCGCCAGGATCAGGCCACCGCGTGGACCCGCCAGGGTTTTGTGGGTAGTGGTGGTCACAACGTGAGCGTGTGGAACCGGGTTAGGGTAAACGCCTGCGGCAATCAGGCCCGCTACGTGCGCCATGTCAACGAACAGGTAAGCACCGATGCTGTCTGCGATTTCGCGCATTTTTGCCCAGTCAACGATACCGGAGTAAGCAGAGAAGCCACCGATGATCATCTTCGGCTTGTGCTCTTTAGCCTGCTTCGCCATGTCTTCGTAGTCAATTTTACCGGACTCATCAATACCGTAAGGGATGATGTTGTACAGTTTGCCGGAGAAGTTAACCGGGGAGCCGTGAGTCAGGTGGCCGCCCTGCGCCAGGTTCATACCCAGAACGGTATCGCCCGGCTGCAGCAGCGCGGTGTAGACCGCGAAGTTAGCCTGAGAGCCAGAGTGCGGCTGGACGTTTGCATAGTCAGCGCCAAAAAGTTCTTTCGCACGATCGATAGCCAGCTGCTCAACGATATCAACGTACTCGCAACCGCCGTAATAGCGTTTGCCCGGGTAACCTTCAGCGTATTTGTTGGTCAGCTGAGACCCCTGCGCCTGCATCACGCGCGGGCTGGTGTAGTTTTCGGAGGCGATCAGTTCGATGTGCTCTTCCTGACGTACTTTTTCCTGCTCCATAGCCTGCCACAGTTCGGCATCATAATCGGCAATGTTCATTTCACGCTTTAACATCCGCATCTCCTGACTCAGCTAACAAGTAAATTTTGGCCTGAAAAGGCAGTCCTGTTGGACGACGGGCAACAGTATAACTGATTAGTTCTGTGATAACAGGTCTTGACAAACGATTTTACGCAAACGTTTTCCTACCCGCCACGCAAGGGTTTGAGGAATAAAGCGCTCGCCCTTTCCAGCGGATTTCTTTTCAGGTTTGTGATGCATATTTTTCATCTTGCAAAGAACCATTTACAACGCAGGGGTATTTTTTATAAGATGCATTTAAAATACATCATTAAAGTAACATCAGAAGGACGCGCTCATGCTCGACGCTCAAACCATCGCTACCGTAAAAGCCACTATTCCCCTGCTGGTGGAAACCGGCCCTAAACTCACCGCCCATTTCTACGATCGCATGTTCACGCACAACCCGGAGCTCAAAGAGATTTTCAACATGAGCAACCAGCGTAACGGCGATCAGCGTGAAGCGCTGTTCAACGCCATCGCGGCTTACGCCAGCAATATTGAAAACCTGGCTGCGCTGCTGCCCGCGGTGGAAAAAATCGCGCAGAAACATACCAGCTTCCAGATCCAACCCGAGCAGTACAACATCGTCGGCACTCACCTGCTGGCGACGCTGGACGAAATGTTCAGCCCGGGTCAGGAGGTGCTGGACGCGTGGGGTAAAGCCTACGGGGTGCTGGCAAACGTGTTTATCAACCGTGAAGCACAGATTTACAGCGAAAACGCCAGCAAGAACGGCGGCTGGGAAGGCACCCGCGCGTTCCGCATCGTTAAGAAAACCCCGCGCAGCGCGTTAATCACCAGCTTCGAGTTTGAGCCGGTGGACGGTAAACCGGTGGCCGATTACCAGCCAGGACAGTATCTGGGCGTGTGGCTGAAGCCTGAAGGTTTCCCGCATCAGGAGATCCGCCAGTATTCTCTTACCCGCAAGCCAAACGGCAAAGCCTACCGCATTGCGGTGAAGCGTGAGGACGGCGGTCAGGTTTCCAGCTGGCTGCACAACGAAGCTAACGTGGGCGACGTGGTCCATCTGGCCGCGCCAGCGGGCGACTTCTTCATGGCCGTTGAAGCGAATACCCCGGTGACGCTGATCTCTGCGGGTGTCGGCCAGACGCCAATGCTGGCGATGCTCGATACGCTGGCAAAATCACACCACGGTGCGCAGGTTAACTGGTTCCATGCCGCCGAAAACGGCGACGTGCACGCCTTTGCGGATGAGGTGAAAACGCTCGGAGCCTCCCTGCCGCGTTTCACCGCGCATACCTGGTATCGTCTGCCGACGGAAGCGGATCGCGCTGCCGCGCAATTTGACAGCGAAGGGTTGATGGATTTAAGCCAGCATGAAGGTGCGTTCAGCGCACCGGAGATGCAGTTCTACGTCTGTGGACCGGTGGCGTTTATGCAGTATGCCGCGAAGCAGCTGGTTGAGCTGGGCGTGAACAAAGACAACATTCATTACGAATGTTTCGGGCCGCATAAGGTGCTGTAATGCAAAAAGCCCCTCGTTCGAGGGGCTTTTTTTCGTAGGGTGGCGGCTGCGCCTTACCCGGCCTGGAAAATGTTTAAATCGCGGCGTCGTCTTCTTCGCCGGTACGGATACGGATCACGCGCGCCACGTCAAAGACGAAGATTTTACCATCGCCAATCTTGCCGGTCTGCGCCGTGCGGATAATGGTGTCCACACAGGTATCGACGATATCGTCGCTGACCACGATTTCAATTTTCACTTTCGGCAGAAAGTCCACCATGTACTCTGCGCCACGGTATAGCTCGGTGTGGCCTTTCTGACGACCAAAACCTTTCACTTCCGTCACGGTCATCCCGGTGATGCCGACTTCCGCCAGCGCTTCACGCACATCATCCAGTTTGAAAGGTTTAATAATCGCATCAATCTTTTTCATGGTGGGTCCTTAAACTCTTGCCTGTAAGCTGCCTCGTAATCGATTGCCCACAGTACCATATTCAGGCAAATTTTGCGGTACTACTCTTTAAAATCGTTTGCTTCGAGCTCGTGGCGCGAGAGCAGCTTGTAAAACTCGGTGCGGTTGCGTCCGGCCATCCGCGCCGCGTGGGTCACGTTGCCTTTGGTGATCTGCAATAGCTTGCGCAGATAGTTCAGCTCGAACTGGTTACGCGCTTCGGCAAACGTCGGCAAGGCCGTGTTTTCCCCTTCCAGTGCCTGCTCCACCAGCGCGTCGCTGATGACCGGTGAGGAGGTCAGCGCCACGCACTGCTCAATCACGTTGACCAGCTGACGGACGTTACCCGGCCAGCTTGCGGCCATCAGCCGCTTCATCGCATCGGTGGAAAACGCGCGCACGAACGGTTTATGGCGATCGGCCGCCTGGCGCAAAAGATGGTTCGCCAGCAGCGGGATGTCTTCCGCACGTTCGGCCAGCGCCGGGATCTTCAGGTTGACCACGTTCAGGCGGTAGTAGAGATCTTCGCGGAACTCGTTGCGGGCCATCACTTTTGGCAGATCGCGGTGGGTAGCGGAGATAATTCGCACGTTAATATCGATATCGCGGTTGCTGCCCAGCGGGCGCACTTTGCGCTCCTGCAGCACGCGCAGCAGCTTGACCTGCAGCGGCGCGGGCATGTCGCCAATCTCGTCCAGGAACAGCGTGCCGCCTTCCGCCGCCTGGAACAACCCTTCACGGCTGCTTACCGCACCGGTGAATGCGCCGCGGGCATGACCAAACAGTTCGGATTCAAGCAGCTGCTCCGGGAGCGCGCCACAGTTAATCGCAATAAAGGCGTTCTTGCTGCGCGGGCTGGCGTTATGAATTGCCTGCGCGAGGATCTCTTTCCCGGTTCCGCTCTGGCCGTTGATAAGCACGCTGACGTCAGACTGCGCCACCATCCTCGCCTGTTCCAGCAGACGCAGCATCACGGGGCTGCGCGTGACGATAGATTCCCGCCAGGCTTCATCCCCCGCCGGAGCGGCATGTTCCAGCGCGCTGTCGATAGCCTTATACAGTGCGTCTTTGTCCACCGGCTTGGTCAGGAAGCTGAACACCCCCTGCTGCGTCGCGGCAACCGCATCCGGGATCGACCCGTGCGCGGTCAGGATAATCACGGGCATACCCGGCTGCTGCTTCTGGATCTCCGCGAACAGCTGCAGGCCGTCCATTTCATCCATCCGCAGGTCGCTTATCACCAGATCGATTTTCTCGCGGCTGAGAATTTTCAGCCCCTCCAGCCCGCTTTCCGCGGTCACGACGCTGTAGCCCTCACTCACCAGACGCATTCCCAGCAGCTTTAACAGCCCGGGATCGTCATCCACCAGTAAGAGATGGGCTGGTTTACGGCTCGTCATGCTTCACATCCTCTTGTTTCGGCGTATCGCTGTCCGGCGCAGCGGATGAACTCCCCGGCTGATATTTACGCGACGAGAGCTGTCTTTCGATATCGGTCAGGTTCTCCAGCTTGCGCGTCGTGGTATCCAGCTGGGTACGTAAATGTTGCTGCTGTTGACGCAGCGTATCCAGCTCGCTGTCGGTTGACTGTTGCAGCTTGCTGTAGCGGGAGCGCTCTTCAGAAAGCTGAAGCTGTAGCGTCTGCCCCTCGCGCCAGAGCTGGTATACCGGGCGGATCTGTACCGGAAGATTGACGACAAAGGTGTCCAGCCGGGTCACGTTGGCCCGGCGTTCGACGGGAGTGATTTTCGCATCCGCCAGCAAAATCCCACGCTTGAAGGCGTCCTGCCAGGTGTCATCATCCAGCATCGCCGCTTTCGCGCGGGCGTCGACCGGCGCCAGACGCTGCGCGCAATCTATCCCGCGCAGCCAGAACAGCGGGTTACTTTCGACGTCATGGCCTGAGAGGTTCCAGATGTCGTCACAGCGGGTTGAGAGGAAATCAGCCAGCTGGTTATCGGGCCATTTATCTTCTTGTTTATCGCTAATCGCACTTTGCGGCACATGGGAAACACACCCTGCCAGAAATACACAGGGCAGGCTCAGGCGAAGCGTGCTGCGGGAAAACACCGCACGTACGGCGCGGGAAAAGACGTGTGACATACTCACCAGACATAGATTCATTTTATTGATTTTTCCGGCTCAGGGGCAGTTCAATACGGAAGCAAACATCCGAACGTTCGTCCGTGGCGATGTTAAGCTCACCCTGCATGCGTCGTATGCAGTCCCGGGCGATGCTTAAGCCCAGACCACTGCCTTTCACCGCACCTTTCCGCTGATGACTCCCCTGGAAAAAGGGCTCGAAGATCATGGTTTTTTCGTCATCGGGGATCGGGGTGCCGGTGTTAGCGACGTCTATAAACACCCGGGAACCCTTCGTATAGCTTCGGATATAAATGTTACCGGATTCAGTACCATAGTGCACCGCATTGGAATAAAGATTATCCAGCACGCTCATTAGCAGCATGGGTTCAGCAAGACAGGTCGGCGCATTCAGCTCTACACCGGTATGCATCATTTTAGCTCTTGCTGGCAGGCTATGGGCGGAGATCACCATATCCACCAGCGGTTCAATGTCGACGTTTTCCAGTACGACCGCTCCGTCAGCCAGCTTGCGGTTGTAATCCAGCAGCTGCTCAATCAGCTTCTGCAGATTGCGGCTGCTGTTATCCAGGATCTCGACAATTTCTTGCTGTTCGGGCGTAAGCGGCCCAGCCACTTCGTCCGCCAGCAGCTCCGTCCCTTCGCGCATGCTGGCCAGCGGCGTTTTAAGCTCATGGGAGATATGGCGCAGGAACTGATGACGCTGTGATTCAAGCCACGCCAGGCGCTCGGACAGCCAGATAATACGCTGACCGACGGAACGCAATTCGCGGGGACCTTTAAAAGCGACCGTATCCCCGAGCGATTTCCCCTCCCCCAGGCGGTTGATCATCCGCTGGATACCCTTCACCGGGCCGATGATCATGCGGGTAAAGAGCAGCACCAGCCCGAGGCTCACGAGGAACAGCACCAGCGCCTGCCAGCCGAAGAACTGGCCGCGCTCGGCAATCTCCTGCTGAAGCTGCTGGCCGCGAGAGAAAATTACCGTGCGGGTTGACTGCACCATCTCGGTATTGGCGTTGGCGAAGGCTTCCAGGCGCGCGGCGGCGGCAGCATCGGGTCCACTGTTGTGGCACTGCAGCTGCGCAAGATCGTTCAGATCCTGACGTAACGCCTGATACAGCTTGTCGTCAGGCAATACGCCGGCGTGGGCGTCCAGCATTTCGCTGTAGCGCTTGCGCTGACTCTGGTACACCTTTTCCAGCGTGCGATCGTCAAGCACGCAGTACTGACGATAGCTACGCTCCATCTCAAGCGCGGCGTTGGTCATGGCTTCACTGCGTCTGGCGTCAATAAGCGTCGTGCGGTTCGTCAGTGCCGCCTGGGCACTCAACGCGTTCAGGCTTTGCCAGGCCTGCCAGGCAAGGATCAGCAACGGCAGCAGGATCAGCAGGAAGGCCATCATCACGAGCTGTCGCAGGGAACGGGGAAAAACGGGCCAGCGTTTCAACGCATTACTCTCTTAATGGGGATATACGCAGAGCGTAACTGAGTCTGCCCTTTAGATACAACAAAGCCGGGTAAAAACCCGGCTTTGTCATGGAATGAGGCGGTGCCTAACTCGACGTTTCGCCCTGGCCTGATAAAGCATCGCTATGATCAGTAGTTGGACGGCAGGCACCTTTTTGTGCGTCATTCGAAGTTTATGTAGCACGTCCCGAAGGGGCTGACATAAGAAGGTGAATGAGCCACTGGTTAATATTATGCAACACCCATGCCAAAATGCAAAACAAAATATTAACACATTGAAATATATGATTTTTACTCGCTTAACCCGTTCATTATCGGTTGAATGATTTCCAGGCTAAGTGTCGCTGTTCAGCAACACCTTAACGGGAACCTTTTCTACAGTATATAAATCAATAGGTTAAATGTCTCCTTTTGGAGACACCCAAACCAGAGGGTTGTCGCGATTTTGCGACAGAGACAAAAAAGCCCGGTGGCGCTCGCGCCTACCGGGCCTACAGTCAGGATGCTGAAACTTAACCCAGCTGTTTACGGGCGTTGCGGAAGATGCGCATCCACGGGCTGTCCTCGCCCCAGTTTTCCGGGTGCCAGGAGTTGCTCACGGTGCGGAACACGCGTTCCGGATGCGGCATCATGATGGTTGCACGACCGCTTTCGCTGGTTACCGCGGTAATACCGTTCACCGAACCGTTCGGGTTAGCCGGATAGGTTTCTGTCACCTTGCCGAAGTTATCGACAAAGCGCAGCGCCACCAGACCTTTGCTCTCCAGCTGAGCCAGATGCGCAGCATCACGCACCTCTACCTGACCTTCACCGTGGGAAACGGCGATTGGCATCTGTGAACCGACCATACCCTGCAGCAGCAGAGACGGGCTCTGGGTCACTTCCACCAGGCTAAAGCGCGCTTCGAAGCGGTCAGACTGGTTACGCACAAAGCGCGGCCAGGCTTCGCTGCCCGGGATCAGCTCGCGCAGGTTAGACATCATCTGGCAGCCGTTACACACGCCCAGCGCCAGCGTCTGCGGACGGTGGAAGAAGGTTTCGAACTCGTCGCGTACGCGGCTGTTGAACAGAATGGACTTCGCCCAGCCCTCGCCCGCGCCCAGCACGTCGCCGTAGGAGAAGCCGCCGCACGCCACCAGCGCCTGGAAATCTTCCAGACCGGTACGTCCGGCCAGCAGATCGCTCATGTGGACGTCGATAGCGTCAAAGCCCGCGCGGTGGAAGGCAGCCGCCATCTCAACGTGGGAGTTAACGCCCTGCTCGCGCAGCACGGCCACTTTCGGACGCGCGCCGGTCGCAATGTACGGCGCGGCGATGTCTTCGTTGATGTCGAAGGAGAGCTTCACGTTCAGGCCTGGATCCTGATCATTGGCCTTCGCGTTGTGCTCCTGATCGGCACATTCCGGGTTATCACGCAGGCGCTGCATCTGCCAGGTGGTTTCCGCCCACCACATGCGCAGCGTGGTGCGGCTTTCGCTGAACACGGCGTGACCGTCAGCTTCAATGACAAAGCGGTCACCCTGAACGGCTTTACCCAGATAGTGCACGCAGTCAGCCAGGCCATGCTGCGCCAGCAGCGCTTCAACCGCATCGCGATCCGCCGCACGCACCTGAATCACGGCGCCCAGCTCTTCGTTAAACAGCGCCGCCAGGCGGTCTTCGCCAAGCGTGGCAATGTTCGCTTCCACGCCACAGTGGCCGGTGAAGGCCATCTCTGCCAGCGTCACCAGCAGGCCGCCGTCGGAACGGTCGTGGTAGGCCAGCAGCTTACGCTGCGCCACCAGCGCCTGAATCGCGTCGTAGAAGCCTTTCAGCTGGGCCACGTCACGCACGTCGGCTGGCTTATCGCCGAGCTGGCGGTAAACCTGCGCCAGCGCGGTGGCGCCCAGCGCGTTGTGGCCTTTACCCAGGTCAATCAGCAGCAGGGCGTTATCTTCGGTCACCAGCTGCGGCGTAACGGTGTGACGCACGTCTTCCACGCGGGCAAACGCGGTGATCACCAGCGACAGCGGAGAGGTCATCTCGCGCTGCTCGTTGCCTTCCTGCCAGCGGGTTTTCATCGACATGGAGTCTTTGCCCACCGGAATGGTCAGGCCGAGGGCAGGACACAGCTCCTCACCCACCGCCTTCACGGCTTCATACAGGCCCGCGTCTTCGCCTGGGTGACCGGCAGCGGCCATCCAGTTTGCGGAGAGCTTAATACGTTTGATATCGCCAATCTGCGTCGCGGCGATGTTGGTTAGCGCTTCACCGACCGCCAGACGGGCAGAGGCCGCGAAGTCCAGCAGCGCGACCGGGGTGCGTTCACCCAGCGCCATCGCTTCGCCGTAGTAGCTGTCGAGGCTCGCGGTGGTTACGGCGCAGTTCGCCGCCGGGATCTGCCACGGGCCGACCATCTGGTCGCGGGATACCATACCGGTCACGGTACGGTCGCCGATGGTCACCAGGAAGGTTTTCTCTGCCACAGCTGGCAGGTGCAGCACGCGATTAACGGCTTCTGCCACGGTGATGCCCTGGCGATCCAGCGCTTTGCCCGCCGCCTTACGGGTCTGCACGTCGCGGGTCATCTTCGGCGTTTTTCCGAGCAGGACATCGAGCGGCAGATCGATCGGCTGGTTGTCGAAATGGGTGTCGCTCAGAGTCAGGTGCTGCTCTTCGGTCGCTTCACCGATGACGGCATACGGCGCGCGCTCGCGGCGGCACAGCTCGTCAAACAGCGGCAGCTGATCCGCCGCAACGGCCAGCACGTAGCGCTCCTGGGATTCGTTACACCAGATTTCCAGCGGGCTCATGCCCGGCTCATCGCTCAGGATGTCGCGCAGGTTGAAACGACCACCGCGGCCGCCGTCGCTCACCAGCTCCGGCATGGCGTTGGACAGACCGCCCGCGCCCACGTCGTGGATAAAGAGGATCGGGTTAGCATCGCCCAGCTGCCAGCAGCGGTCGATCACTTCCTGACAGCGACGCTCCATCTCCGGGTTGTCACGCTGCACGGACGCGAAGTCGAGATCCGCATCAGACTGGCCGGAGGCCATAGACGAGGCCGCACCGCCGCCCAGACCGATGTTCATTGCCGGGCCGCCGAGCACGATCAGCTTCGCGCCGACGACGATCTCGCCTTTCTGCACGTGATCGGCACGGATGTTGCCGATCCCGCCCGCCAGCATGATCGGTTTGTGGTAGCCGCGCAGCTCTTCGCCGTTGTGGCTGTCCACTTTCTCTTCATAGGTACGGAAGTAACCGTTCAGCGCCGGACGACCAAATTCGTTGTTAAACGCCGCGCCGCCCAGCGGGCCTTCGGTCATGATATCCAGCGCGGTCACAATGCGCTCTGGCTTGCCGAAATCTTCTTCCCACGGCTGTTCAAAGCCCGGGATACGCAGGTTGGAGACGGAGAAACCGACCAGACCCGCTTTTGGTTTTGCACCACGACCGGTCGCCCCTTCGTCACGGATTTCACCGCCGGAGCCGGTCGCCGCACCCGGCCACGGGGAGATCGCCGTCGGGTGGTTGTGGGTTTCCACTTTCATCAGGATATGCGCGGGCTCCTGATGGAAGTCATAGCGCCCTGCTTCGCGATCGGCGAAGAAGCGGCCCACCTCAGAACCTTCCATCACCGCGGCGTTGTCTTTATAGGCAGACAGCACGTGGTCAGGCGTTTGCTCCATGGTGTTTTTGATCATTTTGAACAGCGACTTTGGCTGCTGTTCGCCGTCAATAATCCAGTCGGCATTGAAAATCTTGTGGCGGCAGTGCTCCGAGTTCGCCTGCGCGAACATGTAGAGTTCAATGTCGTTCGGGTTACGGTTGAGCTTAACGAACGCATCCTGCAGATAGTCGATTTCGTCTTCTGCCAGCGCCAGGCCGAGACGCAGGTTGGCGTCAATCAGCGCCTGACGGCCCTGTCCCAGCAGGTCCACGCTCTGTACCGGTGCAGGCTGATGGTGGGAGAAAAGCTTCTGCGCGTCATCAAGAGAGGCAAATACGCTCTCCATCATGCGGTCGTGCAGTTCAGCCGCAACCGCCTGCCACTGCGCGTCGCTCAGGGTAGAGGCTTCCACGTAGTACGCTACGCCGCGCTCCAGACGGTTAATCTGGCTCAGGCCACAGTTGTGGGCGATGTCGGTGGCTTTGGAAGACCAGGGGGAGATGGTGCCCGGACGCGGCGTCGCAAGGATCAGTTTGCCGGTTGGCGTATGGCTGCTGAGGCTTGGGCCATACTTGAGCAGGCGTTCCAGCTGTACGCGCTCCTCTGCATTCAGGGGGGCATTCAGGTCAGCAAAATGGACATACTCAGCGTAAATATTGCTTACCGGAAGGTCGGCCGCCTGAAAACGTGCCAGCAGTTTGGTAATACGGAAGGCAGACAGTGCAGGCGAACCACGCAGAATTTCCATCATAAGTCTCTCGTCTTCGAAGCGCCGGGGCGCTTTCAGTGTGCGCAAGGGGGAAAACGGGCGTCATTATAGAGAATCCTGAGCGCCGACGAAACCGTTTGCGTCGAAATAAAATTGACGAAGAGATTTAACAATAGATGTGACCTGTCTCTCTAATTGGTTGCCAAGTGGCGCAAGTTTACGCAAAATGCCGCTCATTCAATGGCAAACCTTATTGTTAACATGGCTACAGCAGACTGAGGCAACCGGCGTCGCAGAGAATTAACTAATTGAAAAAATTAAAGATTAATTATCTGCTCATCGGCATTGTAACGTTGCTGTTGGCAGTGGCCCTCTGGCCTTCCATCCCCTGGATCGGCAAAGCCGAAAACCGTATCGCCGCCATTCAGGAGCGGGGGGAATTGCGCGTCAGTACCCTCAACTCTCCGCTGATTTACAGCGACATCAACGGCAAAATCATTGGACTGGATTATGAACTGGCACAGCAGTTCGCCGATTACCTTGGCGTAAAGCTGAAAATCACCGTCCGCCAGAATATCAACCAGCTGTTTGACGACCTCGATAACGACGATGCCGATATGCTGGCCGCCGGGCTGGTGTATAACAGCGAGCGCAGCAAAAACTATCAGCCAGGCCCGACCTACTACTCCGTTTCGCAGCAGTTGGTTTACCGCGTCGGGAGCCTGCGCCCGCGCTCGCTGGCGTCGATTAACGATCGGCAGCTAACGATTGCCCCCGGACACGTGGTAATTGACGATCTGCGCGAGCTCAAGGAGAAGAAATATCCGGACCTGAGCTGGACGGTGGATGCGAAACTCGGCACGACGGAGCTGCTGGAGCAGGTAAAAGATCAGAAAGTTCCTTACACCATCGCCGATTCGGTCGCGATCAGCCTGTTCCAGCGCGTGCATCCTGAAATCGCCGTGGCGCTGGACGTCACCGACGAGCAGCCTGTGACCTGGTTTACTCAGCTCGATGACGATCAGACCCTCTCTGCCGCGATGCTCGATTTCTTCAACACCATGAATGAAGACGGTACGCTGGCGCGCCTGGAGGAGAAGTACCTCGGTCATGGTGATGACTTTGACTACGTTGATACCCGCAGCTTCCTGCGTGCGGTAGACAGCGTCCTGCCGGACCTGCAGCCGCTGTTCGAAAAATACGCCCAGGAAATTGACTGGAAACTGCTGGCGGCTATTTCTTATCAGGAATCCCACTGGGATACCCAGGCCACGTCTCCGACTGGCGTACGTGGTTTGATGATGTTAACCAAAAATACCGCGCTGAGCCTGGGCGTCAATGACCGTACCGATGCGGAACAGAGCATCAGCGGCGGCGCGCGCTACCTGCAGGATATGATGGCCAAAGTCCCGGAAACGGTGCCGGAAGAGGAGCGGATCTGGTTCGCGCTGGCGGCCTACAATATGGGCTATGCGCATATGCTGGATGCGCGAGCGCTGACGGCCAAAACGAAAGGCAACCCGGACAGCTGGTCAGACGTAAAACAGCGGCTGCCGCTGCTGAGCCAGAAGCCATGGTATAACAAGCTGACGTACGGCTACGCGCGCGGGCATGAAGCCTACGCTTACGTGGAAAATATCCGTAAATATCAGATTAGCCTGGTCGGGTATCTGCTGGAGAAAGAGAAAGAGGCGCCAGAGGCCAAACGGCTGGCCCAAAGCTACCCTGCCGTGGCGCCGGACGAGCTTAACCGTCCGTCGGCTTCAATTCTGCCTTTTGCTGCTTTTTCTGCTGACGGCGCATTCGAAAGAAATCGCTTAATAGCCCCGAACACTCTGGTGCAAGCACCCCGCCGATAGTCTTTACCTGGTGGTTCATCCCCGGATGACCCAGCACGTCCATCAGCGAACCGGCCGCACCGGTTTTTTCATCCCGCGCACCGAAGACCAGAGTCCCGATCCGGCTGTGCACCATCGCCCCGGAGCACATTACGCACGGCTCCAGCGTCACATACAGCGTGGTATCAAGCAGGCGATAGTTTTGCAGCACCAGACCGCCCTGACGAAGCGCCATGATTTCGGCGTGCGCCGTCGGATCGTGGCGGCCAATGGGACGGTTCCACCCTTCACCAATCACCTGGTTATTGTGGACCAGCACGGCGCCCACGGGCACTTCGCCCTCGTCCCAGGCACGCTGAGCGAGCGTCAGCGCATGACGCATCCAGTATTCATGTGAGAATTCAGGGTTGGACAACGGTTGATACTCCAGTCGAAAAGCGGGCGGCATTATACACACCCCTTATGGATAAGACTATTCGAGTTGCTGAAGTTCACCTGATGGCGTGACGCGCCAGCGGTGCTGGCAAAAATAGAGCAGCGGGTTGTCCTGCTTGCTGTCGCTGTAGCCGCTGTACAGGCGCAGTGGCGTGCCGATACGTTTTTCCAGCTGGACCACTTTTTCATGCCCCAGGCAGCGCATCGTCAGCACCCAACCGCCGTAGCCGCGGGCAATTTGCGTGGCGATAAGATTCACGCGCGGTAGCCAGGGGGTATCAAAGTAGACCTGCTCCACCAGCGTCTGCGGGGAGCCGGTAATCAGCCAGATGTCGGCATCGTTCGCGTCGAGGTAGCCGGTCAGGCGCGCCTGCACCACCGGGAATGCGGCAACGTGGCCGCGGAACCACTGCGCAAAATCCTGCTCGAGCTGTTTAAGCCGCGCTTCGCTGTGCCCAAACGTACATCCCCACAGCAGCAGGCTCATCGGCCATCGCGCCGCACGGCCTTTCACCAGCAGCGCGATCCCGATAACCGGTAAGAGCGGTAGCACGAGCAGCGCATTCAGAGGCTGACGCCGCAGCAGGTAACGCATAAACGTACCAAACATATCCTGCTGATGCAGCGTGCCATCCAGGTCGAAAAAGACAACGCGACGCCCGTGATTTGCCAAACCTTACTCCTCTGGGTCGTTGAAACCTAATAGCCAGGTAAACAGGAACCCGGCGATCACCGCTACTAAATAGCCTAACAGATAGAGCACCACTTTTCCGGTCACGATGGTTAATGCCAGCGGTAACCCCGAGAGACCAAAGGTGATGACGGTGGCAACTTTCCAGTAGCTGATCAGCGCCCCGCCTACCGCGCCGCCCAGACAGGCCGCGAGGAACGGTTTACCCAGCGGCAGCGTAACACCGAAAATCAGCGGCTCGCCAATGCCGAGCAGTCCGACCGGGAGTGCGCCTTTAATCATTTTTTTCAGACGCGCGTTGCGGGTTTTCATCAGTACCGCAATTGCCGCACCGACCTGCCCTACACCCGCCATCGACAGGATAGGCAGCAGCGCGTTATAGCCGTGCGCCTGCACCAGCTCGACGTGGATTGGAACCAGCCCCTGATGCAGGCCGGTCAGCACCAGCGGCAGGAAAGTACCCGACAGCACCGCGCCCACTAACAGGCCGCCGCGGTCAATCGCCAGCGACGCACCGTGGGCGATGGCCTCAGAGATCCACCCGCCTAACGGCTGGAGGGCCACAATCGCTACGCTACCGGTAATCAGCGTGGTCAGCAGCGGGTTGAGAATCAGCTCGATGGAGCCTGGCAGAACCGCGCGCAGCCGTTTCTCGATCCAGCACATCAGGATGACCACCAGCAGCACCGCGATCACCCCGCCGCGGCCCGGCTGAAGCGCCTCACCAAACAGCGTAATCTGCGCCAGCTGCGGGCTGGACAAGATGCCCGCCATCACCCCGCCCATCGCCAGCGATCAGCCAAACACCTTCGCGGTATTCACCCCGACCAGAATGTTCATGATGGCGAACACCGCGCTGCCGAAGATCCCGAGAATCCCCAGCAGGTTCGGATACTGCGTGGCGAAATCCCCCACAATATCCGGGCGCTTGAGGATATTGATGATCCCGGTGATCAGGCCTGAGGCAATAAACGCCGGGATCAGCGGAATAAAGACATTTGCCAGCTGTCGCAGCGCATCGCTCATGGGGGCTTTGTATTTCGCCTTTGCCTGGGCTTTGGTGCGCTCAGCATCGTCAATCGATACGCTCGCACTCACGCCCATCAGCGCGCGCATGGCATCGACAACCTGCGCCGCTTTCCCTGGGCCGACGATCAGCTGGTGCTGCTGCCCCTGTTTCACGTAGCCGCTGACGCCGGAAAGCTGCTTCAGACCCGGCACGTCAAGCTGGTCGTCGTCATGCACCTCGACGCGCACGCGCGTCATGCAGTTTTCGAGACGCTGAATATTTTGTTCCCCACCAATCCCCTGCAGGATGCCGCTGGCGAGCGCTGCTGTTTTGTCCATACACGCCTCTGTTAGTGTTCTAATGCCGCCCGTAAGAAACCGTTATGCGCATCGAGTTTGGCTCTTGCGGCCGCCGCATCCAGCCCGCTTAAGATCATCAAAATGGCCGGTTTAACATCGTGATCGGTCTGTTTGAGTACCGCTTCCGCCTCTTCGCGGCCTGCGCCCGTCGCCTCCATCACCATGCGGCAGGCTCTGTCCACCAGCTTGACGTTGGTGGCCTGCATATCCACCATCAGGTTCTGATACACCTTGCCGAACTTCACCATCGCGCCGGTGGAGATCATATTGAGCACCAGCTTTTGCGCGGTCCCGGATTTCAGGCGCGTGGAGCCGGTGAGCGCTTCCGGCCCGACAACTGGCGAGATAGCAATAGCGGCCACCTGCGCAATCGGTGAGCCAGGGTTGCAGGAGATGGCGACCGTCGTGCAGCCGGTCTGGTTGGCGTATTCCAGCCCGCCAATCACGTACGGCGTACGCCCGGATGCCGCCAGCCCGACCACCAGATCCTTCGCCGCTAGATTAAGATCCTTCAGGTCATCCTCGCCCAGCTGTTTGTTGTCTTCCGCCCCTTCAACGGCTTTCAGCAGCGCACCGGGGCCACCGGCGATCAGCCCAACTACCAGACCATGCGGGACCCCAAAGGTTGGCGGACATTCTGACGCGTCCAGGACCCCTAAACGCCCGCTGGTCCCCGCCCCCATGTAAATAATGCGTCCACCGGTCTTGAGGGCTTCCGCAGCCGCATCGACCGCTTTCGCCACCTCTGGTAATGTCTCTTTCACTGCCTGCGCGACCAGCGTATCCTGTTGATTAAAGCGGTTAACCAGCTCCAGGGTGGAGAGCGCATCCAGATCCATGGTTTGCGGGTTACGTGTTTCAGAAACAAGTGAGCCAAGATTCATTTTTGTACCTCAAGAATTTTTAATTCATAATAATCACACTATAATGGAATATAAAATTCATTCAGGCGAGCAAAATCCGTATTTGCGCAGATAATCACATTTTCGCCAGGAGACCGTATGAACTGTTTAATTCGCATTCGCCAGCGCTACGCAGGCTTTGCCCAAAGCGACAAGAAGCTGGCGGATTTTCTGCTTTCTCAACCCGACCACGCGCGCCATCTCAGCTCGCAGCAGCTGGCGAGTGAAGCCGGGGTGAGCCAGTCCAGCGTGGTGAAATTTGCGCAGAAGATTGGCTTTAAGGGATTCCCCGCCCTCAAGCTGGCGATCAGTGAAGCGCTGGTCAGTAACCCTAACCCGCAGTCCATGCCGGTGCATAATCAGATCCGCGGAGACGATCCGATGCGGCTGGTCGGCGAAAAGCTGATCAAAGAGAACGTGGCGGCCATGCATGCGACGCTCGATGTGAATACGGAAGAGAAGCTGCTGGAGAGCGTGGCGATGCTGCGCGGCGCGCGGCGGATCGTTCTGACCGGCATCGGCGCGTCCGGACTTGTGGCGCGTAACTTTGGCTGGAAGCTGACAAAAATTGGCCTTAACGCCATCGTCGAGCAGGATATGCACGCCCTGCTGGCGACCGTACAGGCGATGGATCCTGACGATCTGCTGCTGGCGATCTCCTATTCCGGCGAGCGCCGCGAGATCAACATGGCCACCGACGAAGTCCTGCGCGTCGGCGGTAAAATTCTGGCGATCACCGGTTTTACGCCGAATGCCCTACAGCAGCGGGCCACGCGCTGTTTATATACCATTGCCGAGGAACAGGCCACGCGCAGCGCGGCTATCTCGTCCACCAGCGCACAAATGATGCTGACGGACCTGCTGTTTATGGCACTGGTGCAGCAGGATCTGGAGCGTGCGCCCGAGCGCATTCGCCACAGCGAAGAACTGGTAAAGAAACTGGTTTGACGCGTATAATGCCCGCCCAGTTTGTGTTGTTTCTGAGAATTTCCTGATGGCGCTGTTAATTACCAAAAAATGCATTAATTGCGATATGTGCGAGCCCGAATGCCCGAACCAGGCCATTTCGATGGGCGACAGCATTTATGAGATTAACAGCGACCGCTGCACCGAATGCATCGGCCACTATGAGACGCCGACCTGTCAGAAAGTGTGCCCGATCCCCAATACCATCCTGAAGGATCCGGCACACGTCGAGAGCGAAGAGCAGCTGTGGGATAAGTTTGTCCTGATGCACCACGCGGACAAACTTTAACTTTCGATGATCACCGTTGCGCTGGCATAGTGACGCTCATCCGCGATCGTCACGTGGACGTGATTCACGCCGAGCTTCTCTGCCAGCTTTTGCGCCTCGCCCCATAAACGCAGGCTTGGCTTACCCAGCTCATCGTTAAACACTTCAAACTGGTTGAACGCCAGACCATTACGAATGCCGGTCCCGAAGGCTTTGGCGGCCGCCTCTTTTACCGCAAAACGCTTCGCCAGAAAACGCACCGGCTGCTGATGCGCTTCCCAGATGGCCCATTCGTTATCGCTCAGCACGCGCCTTGCGAGGCGATCGCCGCTGCGGGCGATCACCGCTTCAATACGGGCTATTTCCACGATATCGGTGCCTAAGCCCAGAATGGCCATTACTGACGCGCTTCCAGCATCAGGCGTTTCATCTCGGCGACCGCCTCTTTCAGGCCGCTCATCACCGCGCGGCCAACGATCGCGTGACCGATGTTCAGCTCGTGCATTTCCGGGATGGCGGCAATGGCCTTCACGTTATGGTAGGTCAGGCCGTGACCGGCATTGACCTTCAGACCCAGGCTCGCCGCGTAGGTGGCCGCTTTAGCAATACGCTCCAGCTCTTTCGCCTGCTCGGCATCGTTTTTGGCATCGGCATAGCAGCCGGTGTGAATTTCGATATACGGCGCGCCCACGTCGGCTGCCGCTTTAATCTGAGTGAAGTCGGCGTCAATAAACAGCGAAACCAGGATACCGGCATCAGCCAGGCGCTTGCAGGCATCGCGCATTTTGTCGAGCTGGCCGGCCACGTCCAGACCGCCTTCGGTCGTGACTTCCTGGCGTTTTTCCGGCACCAGGCAGCAGAAGTGCGGCTGGGTCTCACAGGCAATCGCCAGCATCTCTTCGGTGACCGCCATCTCCAGATTCATACGGGTGTCCAGCGTCTGACGCAGAATGCGAACGTCGCGGTCGGTGATGTGGCGACGGTCTTCACGCAGGTGAACGGTAATGCCGTCGGCGCCAGCCTGTTCAGCGATAAACGCCGCCTGAACCGGATCGGGATACGCCGTGCCGCGCGCATTACGCAGCGTGGCGATGTGATCGATGTTGACGCCTAACAGTAATTCAGCCATGACAATCCTCGGTTTTCTTTTCGATTCTGTGGTCTAACGTTTCGGCACAAACTGCCTGAATAATTCGCGGCTCTTTAAGGGCTTGCCGCCAAGATACGGCTTGAGGGCAATCCGGGTAAAGCGTTTTGCTGCGCGCAGGGTATCCTGATCGGGAAACTCGCGCTCATAAAGCGCCCTGAGCTGACGCCCGGTAAAGGTGCTGTTGTCGATCACGACGCTGGCAATGAAGCCTTTTTCTTCACGGTAGCGGTAGGTCATGGTGTCTTCCACTTCGTCACCGCTGCCCGCACAGTGCAGAAAATCGACCCCGTACCCAAGATGGCCCAGCAGCGCCAGCTCAAAACGCCGCAGCGCAGGCTCGGGCGTACCGGTTGCGCCAGCCAGCGCCTGGATACAGTGGAGATAATCAAAGAAAAGTTCAGAGAAGCGGGTCTCATGTTCAAGAACGCGTGAGATGAGTTCATTGACATACAGACCGCTGTAGAGCGTGATGCCGGAGAGAGGAAGCGCCAGGGAGACGGCTTCGGCGCTGCGCAGGGTTTTGACTTCCCCTCGCCCACCAAAGCGGACCAGCAACGGCGTGAAAGGCTGTAAGGCACCTTTCAGGTTAGAACGTTTGGAACGTGCGCCTTTTGCAACAAGGCGCACGCGGCCCGACTCTTCCGTGAAGACGTCCAGCATCAAGCTGGTTTCGCTCCAGGGACGACTATGCAGGACAAAGGCACGCTGCCATCCATCCATATGCTCGTCGTCTTGTGTTACTGGTCTTCGCCGTAACCGAGGCTGCGCAGAGCACGCTCATCATCGGCCCAGCCAGATTTCACTTTCACCCACAGTTCAAGGTGAACCGGCGCTTCGAACATCTCCTGCATGTCCTTTCGGGCTTCGATGCCGATGGTTTTGATCTTGGCGCCTTTATTGCCGATCACCATCTTCTTCTGCCCTTCACGCTCAACGAGGATCAGGCCGTTGATGTCGTAGCCGCCACGCTCGTTGCTCTGGAAACGCTCGATCTCCACCGTCACAGAGTACGGCAGTTCAGCGCCCAGGAAACGCATCAGCTTTTCACGGATGATTTCAGACGCCATAAAGCGCTGAGAGCGATCGGT
The DNA here is from genome assembly GCF_052983755.1 of Enterobacter sp. CFEC122. Lineage (NCBI taxonomy): Bacteria > Pseudomonadati > Pseudomonadota > Gammaproteobacteria > Enterobacterales > Enterobacteriaceae > Enterobacter > Enterobacter sp. CFEC122. Next base: position 71,342 of record NZ_JBRIQR010000022.1, read on the forward strand.
GATGTACTCTTCCGGGAAGTGATGAATCGCTTCCGGCAGATGTTTGCGCACGATGCCCGCGATGGTATCCACGTTCAGACCCGTCTCCGCAGACAGCGGAACGATGTCGAGGAAGTTCATCTGGCTACCGAGCCACTGCAGATGCGGCAGCAGATCGGCCTTTTCCTGCACGTTGTCAACTTTGTTGACGGCGAGGATGACCGGCGTTTTGCCGTCGCGCAGCTTGTTCAGCACCATCTCGTCGTCCGGCGTCCAGCGGGTGCCTTCCACAACGAAAATCACCAGCTCCACGTCGCCAATCGAGCTGCTCGCCGCCTTGTTCATCAGACGGTTGATGGCACGCTTCTCTTCCATGTGCAGGCCCGGGGTATCGACGTAGATCGCCTGATACGCGCCTTCAGTATGGATACCGACGATGCGGTGACGCGTGGTCTGTGCCTTACGCGAGGTGATAGAAATCTTCTGCCCAAGCAGATTATTCAACAGGGTGGATTTGCCGACGTTCGGACGTCCGACGATGGCAATAAATCCGCAATAGGTCTTTTCTTCGCTCATTCCAGCTCCAGCATTTTTAACGCCTGTTCGGCGGCAGCCTGTTCAGCCTTACGACGGCTTGAACCTGTGCCCACCACCGGTTCACTCAGGCCACTGACCTGGCAATGGATGGTAAATTCCTGATCGTGCGCTTCGCCACGAACCTGCACCACCAGATAAGATGGCAGCGGCAGATGACGGCCCTGCAAATATTCCTGCAGACGCGTTTTGGGATCTTTTTGTTTATCGCCCGGGCTGATTTCGTCCAGACGGGTCTGATACCAGTTCAGGATCAGCTTTTCGACGGTCTGGATATCGCTGTCCAGGAACACACCACCAATTAATGCTTCGACCGTATCGGCAAGAATAGATTCACGACGGAAGCCGCCGCTTTTCAGTTCACCCGGCCCAAGACGCAGACATTCGCCCAGCTCAAATTCGCGCGCGATTTCCGCAAGGGTATTACCCCGAACCAGCGTGGCACGCATGCGGCTCATATCACCTTCATCCACGCGCGGGAAACGATGATAAAGCGCATTCGCAATCACGAAACTTAAAATAGAGTCGCCTAAAAACTCGAGACGCTCATTATGTTTGCTGCTGGCACTGCGGTGGGTTAATGCCTGTTGCAACAACTCCTGATGATGAAAAGTGTAGCCCAGCTTCCGTTGAAGCCGATTAATTACGATGGGGTTCATGCGATACCAATAAATGAATGCGTCAAAAATGCAGCACACGAAACCGACCTGAGAAAACCAACGCGGTTTCGTGTGCCGTGGCACCCTTGCAGGGCCAACCTTAAACTTCGGGGGAATATTCTATACACAACGACAGGGGATGTCGTTAGTTCGAAGAGATTTATCGGTGAAATAATTCATGTAGCCGCGTTAATTCGCGGCTACACGTTCATTTAGTGAGAATTAATGGATTCCGCCAATACGATTCAGGCGTACGCCGGTCGGCCATTCGCCTTCCTGCTTCTCAAAACTCATCCAGATTGCGGTCGCTTTACCCACCAGATTCGCTTCCGGCACAAAGCCCCAGTAACGGCTGTCCGCAGAATTATCGCGGTTGTCACCCATCATGAAGTAATGGCCTGGCGGTACAATCCAGCTTGCCAGCTGCTGGCCCGGCTGACGATAGTACATACCCACTTGATCCTGCGCGATTGGCACGGTGAGGATCCGGTGCGTCACGTCACCTAGCGTCTCTTTGCGCTCAACCAGACGAATACCGTTATCTTTGGTTTCGCCTTTCGGTACCTGGAAGAATCCGCTGCTCGCTTCGCCGCCGTTGTGACGGGCAAAGGTCTGCACAAAGTCACTTGGCTCAACGTTCGAGTAAGTGATTGGCAGCGCGTTTTCACATGCAGTACCGGAGCTGCAGCCTGGCTGAACGGTGACTTCTTTCGCAACCGGATCGTAAGTCACTTTGTCACCCGGCAGACCTACCGCGCGCTTGATGTAGTCCAGGCGCGGATCTTCCGGATATTTGAACACCACGATGTCGCCACGTTTCGGATGACCGGTCTCGATCAGCGTTTTCTGGTAGATCGGATCTTTAATGCCGTAGGCAAACTTCTCTACCAGAATAAAATCACCAATCAGCAGCGTTGGCATCATTGAACCTGATGGGATCTGGAACGGTTCGTAAATAAACGAACGTACCACCAGCACAATCGCCAGCACCGGAAACACCGAGGCGCCCGTTTCCAGCCAGCCCGGTTTCGGACCGACCTTCTTCAGGGTTTTCGCGTCAATACCATCGCCAGTGGCTGCCTGTGCGGCAGCCTGACGTTCACGACGTTTTGGGGCGAAGATAAACTTATCCAGACACCACAGCAGACCTGTCACCAGGGTAGCAATGACCAGGATCAGGGCAAACATGTTCGCCATGCCAACTCCTTAGGGTTATTTGCCGTCTTTACCAACATGAAGGATGGCAAGGAATGCTTCCTGCGGCAGCTCGACGTTACCGACCTGCTTCATACGCTTCTTACCTTCTTTCTGCTTCTGCAGCAGCTTTTTCTTACGGCTGACGTCACCGCCATAGCACTTCGCCAGAACGTTTTTACGCAGCTGTTTCACGGTAGAACGCGCGATAATGTGGTTGCCAATGGCCGCCTGAATCGCGATATCGAACTGCTGACGCGGGATCAGATCTTTCATCTTCTCAACCAGCTCGCGGCCACGGTATGGCGCATTGTCGTTGTGGGTGATCAGCGCCAGCGCATCCACACGCTCGCCGTTGATCAGCACGTCCACACGCACCATGTTGGAGGCCTGGAAGCGTTTGAAGTTGTAATCCAGTGACGCATAGCCACGGGAGGTGGACTTCAGACGGTCGAAGAAGTCGAGTACCACTTCCGCCATCGGGATTTCGTAGGTCAGTGCGACCTGGTTACCGTGGTAAACCATATTGGTCTGCACGCCGCGCTTCTCAATACACAGCGTAATGACGTTACCGAGGAATTCCTGCGGCAGCAGCATGTGACATTCGGCAATAGGCTCACGCAGCTCGTGAATATTGTTCAGCGGCGGCAGCTTGGACGGGCTGTCGACGTAGATCACTTCTTTCGAGGTGGTTTCAACTTCATACACTACCGTCGGCGCGGTGGTGATGAGGTCCAGATCGTATTCACGCTCCAGACGTTCCTGAATGATCTCCATGTGCAGCAGGCCGAGGAAGCCGCAGCGGAAGCCGAAGCCCAGCGCCGTTGAGCTTTCTGGCTCGTAGAACAGGGAGGCATCGTTCAGGCTCAGCTTGCCAAGCGCATCACGGAAGTTTTCGTAGTCGTCAGAGCTGACCGGGAACAGGCCCGCGTAAACCTGCGGTTTCACCTTTTTAAAGCCTGGCAGCGCTTTTTCTGCCGGGTTACGCGCACCGGTCAGGGTATCGCCCACCGGCGCACCGAGGATGTCTTTGATGGCGCACACCAGCCAGCCTACCTCGCCGCATGTCAGCTCGGTACGGTCAACCTGTTTTGGCGTGAAGATACCCAGACGGTCGGCGTTATAGACCTGTCCGGTACTCATAACCTTGATTTTGTCGCCTTTGCGCATGGTGCCGTTTTTAATACGCACCAGGGAGACAACGCCCAGATAGTTATCGAACCAGGAGTCAATAATCAGCGCCTGCAGCGGGGCATCCGGATCGCCTTCCGGGGCCGGAATATCACGTACCAGACGTTCCAGAACGTCGGTCACGCCGACGCCGGTTTTCGCAGAGCAGCGCACGGCATCGGTCGCGTCAATACCGACAATATCTTCAATCTCTTCCGCGACGCGCTCAGGATCGGCGGCTGGCAGGTCAATCTTGTTCAGAACCGGCACAACTTCGAGATCCATTTCCATCGCGGTGTAGCAGTTTGCCAGGGTCTGGGCTTCTACGCCCTGCCCGGCATCGACTACCAGCAGCGCGCCTTCACAGGCCGCGAGCGAGCGTGAAACCTCATAGGAGAAGTCAACGTGGCCTGGGGTGTCGATAAAGTTCAGCTGATAGGTTTCGCCATCAGCCGCCTTGTAATCCAGCGTGACGCTCTGCGCCTTGATGGTGATACCGCGTTCGCGTTCCAGGTCCATGGAGTCCAGAACCTGGGCTTCCATTTCACGATCAGACAGGCCACCGCAAATCTGGATAATACGGTCAGACAGCGTCGACTTACCGTGGTCAATGTGAGCAATGATCGAAAAGTTACGTATGTTCTTCATATAGTTAAATAATTATGCCTTACGAATTCCTGGAGGCCGCTGTTCTTAGCCTGACGTTTTTCAGTGCGAAAACGCAGCATTCTACACTACATCTCCGCTACCTGGAAATGGACTTAGCGCCAGGTATAGCGTGAAGAAAGGACGTTTTCTGTTTTAAGACGTAAAAATGACAAAGCCCGATGAATCACCGGGCCTCAGAAGAGAGCGTCTCAACGCGAAGCTGGTCTGGCGCCAGCCCAACGCTGAGAATGACAGGCTGCCACTCCTCGCGCGCGGCAAGCGTCGGGGAGAGGCCTTTGGCAAGCCAGAATCCCCCCAGCCCCCCTAATGCGGCACCGCACATGGCGGCTCCGTCGGTGCCAAACAGCATCTGGAAAACGCCGCCCATAATAAACAGCCCGATCAGCGGAGAGAGATAGACCAGCATGGCGGAGCTGAGCAGACTGCCTTCCGCGATGCCCAGTTCAACCTTCTGCCCGGCCATCAGCGGCTGTTCGCTCGGCACAGAAATCGTGTGCGAGGTTTGCGGCCCAAGTTTATTCAGCACGCGGCTGCCGCAACCGGCTCGGGATGCGCAGCTATTGCATGAGGCTTTTACATCGCAACTCACCAGCGCAATGCCGTTTTGCCACGAGACTACCGTCGCCCATTCTTTGATCATTGTGCGGCCCTGAATTTAATGCTGTCGGAGATGCGCTTCGCCGTTTGCGGAGGAAGTTCCCCCACAATGGTGATCTCTGCATTATCGCGTACCGTTGTGCTCACCGTACGGCGCCCGGTACGCAGAATTTGTTCAGTGCTGTTTGCCGTTGCGCGATTGATATTCACCGAGAAGCTGAACAAACCATCGGAATAGAGGCGTGATTCCACCGGCGTTTCAATCGTTGGCAGCTGGCGACGGCTGCTGGACACTTCGCTAAATCCTTGCGGGATCCAGGCAGGTACCCAGTTGAAATTAACGGAATCGCCTGCCGGAACGGAAAGCAGCGGCGGCAGGCTGGCCTTAGCCAGATTCTGCATGCTGTTGCCAACCTGGTTGTTCACGCTAAAGGAGATAACGCGGAACTGTTCCAGCGTTTCACCGTCACGGTCAAGCAGGTCTACACGCATGGGGAGTTTGGTTTCCGCGTCAATCCAGACAATATAGCTGTAGCGCGTTCCATCCCGGGCGACAACGCGGATCACCTCACACAGTCTGTCCGCAATACGCGTACGCCCTACCGAAATAAAATCGTAGTAAGGGGCAAGCCGTTTGAAGTCGGTGTAAATGAGTGACGGCAGGGAATCAACGATATAGTCGCCATTGAGCGTGAAAGGCTCCAGGCCGGGTTCGAAATAGCTGATTTCGTTACCACGCTGGACAACTTCCCGACGCGGGCCATCCATCTGTAAAAGCTGGGCGAGCGGCTGATTATCAAGACGGGCATGGCGATAGCGTAACGACTCGACGCCCTGCTTATTGATGCTGATAAATGCCAACTCGTAATTGAGTGACTGGCTGGCCAGATTCATTTGCTGCAACAACGCCCCGGATGATACATCAGCCGAGGCGTTGGCAGAGAAGAACAGGCTACCCGCCATCAGAGACATGGCGAACCAAAGTTGCTTCATTACTGCGATTGCGTTCCTAAAGTTTGGTTTCCGGGCACCTGCACAGCAGCTTGCTGTGTCTGCGCCTGCTCAAACTGAAGCTGTTCAGAGTGCAGACGACGCTGCAACTCGTAATCCTGCAACATCGCATTAATGCGACGGCGCTGCTCCTGAACCTGCTGTTGCTGGCCGCCGCTGGCGGAAGCATCAGCCGGTACGCCCAGGCTTACCGGGCTGGCTTTGCCCATCATCGGCAGTGTGTTAAACACTGGCGCTTCTGGCTGCTGATTAGTTTCAGACTGAGTATTATAGTGCTGGACGCCAACGATAACTGCAAGCGATACGCATGCAGCCACACCCATTTGGGTAAGCTGGCTGGCCCACGGACGCACCTTTTGCCAGAATGGCATTTTCTGCCACTGGTGAGGTGCGGGTTGAGCTTCAGGAATCAGCGGAGTGGTCTGATGAACAGGCTCATTCTCAATCGCCGCCATGACGCGGGCTGAGATATCGAAATGGAGAACCTCGCCGGTGTCACCGCGGAGGGTGTCACGGATGAGATGGTAACTCTCCCAGGTCTCTTGCATTTCGGGAGAATGAGACAGCTCGTTGAGCAGCTCACTATCCACCGTTTCACCATCCATTAAAGCGGAAAGTTTTTCTTTCTGCATGCCTAATACCTTTTCCAGTATCCCGCTATCGTCAACGCCTGATAAGCGGTTGAACTTTATTATCAATAGCTTCTCGCGCACGGAAAATTCGTGAACGTACCGTGCCGACCGGACAATCCATGATAGCGGCTATCTCTTCATAGCTCAGACCATCCAGCTCCCGTAACGTAATTGCCATGCGTAAATCTTCCGGGAGCGACTCGATCGTGCGAAAAACGATTTGTCTCAGTTCTTCTGACAACATTAAGTTCTCAGGGTTCGAAATTTCTTTCAATGCGCCGCCACTTTCGAAGTTTTCGGCGTCGATTGCGTCGACATCACTAGAAGGCGGACGACGGCCCTGAGCGACCAGATAATTCTTTGCCGTATTGACCGCAATACGGTACAGCCAGGTATAAAAAGCACTATCTCCCCGGAACGAATCCAGCGCGCGATAGGCCTTAATAAAAGACTCTTGCACCACATCAGGCACATCACCTGACGGTACATAGCGGGAAACCAGGCTCGCCACCTTATGCTGGTAGCGCACCACCAGTAAGTTAAAGGCTTTCTGATCTCCCTTCTGGACCCGTTCAACCAGGACCTGGTCCGTTAACTGCTCGCTCATCCGAGGTAATGTCTCCCCAAACCTAAATTCCACGCGTTATCGAAACGCCACTCTAAAAATACCGCACTTTGAGCAAGCACCGAATTAGAGTGTCTGATCTTCAATAAGTTCCGTAACGCCTTTGTTTTTGTTCATCGCGCCGCAGACTGTTCATTTTCTCTCATTATAAGTCTGTTCACGATACGCACCACTTTCTGACAAGAAACATCTTTTTCCCGCCAGAAGAGTAACGCAACCCAGTCTTTATTTCATCACAAAATCTGACGCTAACGATCTGCTTCGCAAAATAATTTCACTCATTTACCCTCCGTTTACCTCCGCTTACGCGTTTAGCCATTGCAACACCCGTTAAAAAAAATGTGCGATAAATCGCATTCAGGTGCTATTCTGAGCCAACACTGTTTAGTAAATTAAACAACAATCATGAACACAACACCTGAACTCCATTGTGATGTACTGATCATCGGCAGCGGCGCTGCCGGTCTCTCTCTGGCGCTACGCCTGGCGGAGCATCAAAACGTTATCGTTCTGAGTAAAGGGCCGATAAGCGAGGGTTCCACGTTTTATGCCCAGGGCGGGATTGCCGCCGTGTTTGATGAGACAGACAGCATTGCCTCCCACGTCGACGATACGCTGATTGCCGGGGCCGGGATCGTGGATGCGCACGCCGCAGAGTTTGTCGCCAGCAATGCCCGCCATTGCGTGCAGTGGCTCATCGACCAGGGCGTCTTATTCGATACGCAGGTTCAACCCAACGGTGAAGAGAGCTATCACCTGACGCGCGAAGGCGGCCATAGCCACCGCCGCATCCTGCACGCAGCGGATGCCACCGGAAAAGAAGTGGAGACCACGCTGGTCGGCAAGGCGCTGAGCCATCCTAATATTCGGGTGCTTGAACGAAGCAATGCCGTTGATCTGATTATCTCCGACAAGATTGGCCTGCCGGGCACGCGTCGCGTGGTGGGCGCCTGGGTGTGGAACCGCAATAAAGAGAAGGTGGAAACCTGCCAGGCGAAGGCTGTGGTGCTGGCTACGGGCGGCGCCTCTAAAGTGTATCAGTACACCACGAACCCGGACATTGCCTCCGGAGACGGTATCGCGATGGCCTGGCGCGCCGGCTGCCGGGTGGCGAACCTTGAGTTCAATCAGTTTCACCCAACCGCCCTGTTCCATCCTCAGGCGCGCAACTTCCTGCTGACGGAAGCCCTGCGCGGCGAAGGCGCCTATCTGAAACGCCCTGACGGCACCCGCTTTATGCTGGACTTTGACGCCCGTGGAGAACTGGCCCCGCGCGATATCGTTGCCCGCGCCATCGACCATGAAATGAAGCGTCTTGGCGTGGACTGCATGTATCTTGATATCAGCCACAAGCCAGCAGAGTTTATTCGTCAGCACTTCCCGATGATTTACGAAAAACTGCTCAACCTTGGCATCGATTTAACCCGCGATCCGGTACCCATTGTGCCAGCCGCTCACTACACCTGCGGTGGGGTGATGGTTGACGATCATGGCCGTACCGATGTGGATGGTCTTTATGCTATTGGTGAGGTCAGCTATACCGGACTTCACGGCGCGAACCGTATGGCCTCTAACTCGCTGCTGGAGTGCCTGGTCTACGGCTGGTCTGCCGCAGAAGACATCACGAAACGCATGCCCTACGCCCGCGAAACAGAGCGCCTGCCTGCCTGGGATGAAAGCCGCGTGGATAACCCGGACGAGCTGGTCGTGATCCAGCACAACTGGCATGAGCTACGGCTGTTTATGTGGGATTACGTGGGGATTGTGCGCACCACGAAACGTCTTGAACGCGCGTTGCGCCGCATCACTATGCTGCAGCAGGAAATTGACGAGTATTATGCCAATTTCCGCGTATCGAATAATCTACTGGAGCTGCGCAACCTGGTGCAGGTTGCCGAGCTAATCGTTCGCTGCGCGATGATGCGTAAAGAGAGCCGCGGGTTGCACTATACGCTGGACTATCCGGATCAGCTTGAGGAATCCGGCCCGTCGATCCTCGCCCCGCAGGTTTACATAAACAGATAAAACGCCTGGGTCAGGGCAGTGTAATCTTCGGAATAACGCTGGTCTGGCCCACGGATCACCATTCGATCGTTAAAGCATTCCCCCTCTTTCGGCGAGAGCGCCAGCAGCACGCGATGCGGCAGTCGGCCTTCGGTATCCGAAATATCGGTACGCAGACGCAACGTCCAGCCGATCTCCTGCGCGATACCGATGAACGTGTTGCCCGTACTTTCAGGCAGGACCACGCAGAAAAAACCCTCTTCGGAGATAAGCTCGGCCGCGCTGGTGAGCAGCGCTTTATGATCGAGGGAACGGGTATAACGCGCCTGTTCGCGCTCGGGTGTCCCGCACTCAACGCCGGGCTCGTAGTAGGGAGGGTTGCTGACGATCAGGTCGTAACGCGCGGTTTGTTCAGGCGCCCAGGCGAGCACATCCGCACATTCCACTTTCATGCGGGCTGCCCAGGGCGATTCGGCCATATTGTCACTCGCCTGCTCTGCCGCCTGCGCGTCCAGTTCGACGGCATCAATGGTGACATGCTCTTCCGTGCGCTGCGCCAGCATCAATGCCACCAGCCCGCTGCCGGTACCGATATCAAGAATACGCTTAACCCCTGCGACAGGCGCCCACGCTCCCAGTAAAATACCGTCTGTACCGACCTTCATGGCACAGCGATCGTGAGCGACAAAAAATTGTTTAAACGTAAAACCATCGCGGCGCAGTTGCGCTTTGAGTTGAGACATGTCGGGGCAACCTTCTAAGTGAAACTGGAGTAGCATAGGGGAAAGCGAAGTGGCCGAAAAGCGATATCCGTACAAACAGATGAAGATTACAGCCGTAACGTCTATAATCAGCGCCCCACACAGAGGTAGAACATGACTGTAACGACTTTTTCCGAACTTGAACTCGATGAAAGCCTGCTCAATGCACTTGAGAGCAAAGGCTTCACACGCCCGACCGCCATTCAGGCAGCGGCCATTCCGCCTGCGCTTGAGGGCCGCGATGTGCTCGGTTCTGCGCCAACCGGTACGGGGAAGACTGCAGCCTATTTGCTGCCTGTGTTGCAGCATCTGCTCGACTTTCCACGTAAAAAATCTGGCCCGCCTCGTATTTTAATCCTGACGCCGACGCGCGAACTGGCCATGCAGGTGGCCGATCACGCGCGTGAACTCGCGGCAAATACCCATCTGGATATCGCTACCATCACCGGCGGCGTTGCGTATATGAACCACGCCGAAGTGTTCAGCGAAAACCAGGACATCGTCGTTGCGACGACAGGCCGCCTGCTGCAGTACATTAAAGAAGAGAACTTCGACTGCCGCGCGGTTGAAACGCTGATCCTCGACGAAGCCGACCGTATGCTGGACATGGGCTTCGCACAGGATATCGAGCACATTGCCGGGGAAACGCGCTGGCGTAACCAGACCATGCTGTTCTCTGCCACCCTTGAAGGGGAAGCGATTAAAGACTTCGCAGAGCGTCTGCTGGAAGATCCGGTAGAAGTGTCGGCGACGCCGTCCACCCGTGAGCGTAAGAAGATCCACCAGTGGTACTACCGCGCGGACAACCTTGAGCACAAGGTCGAATTGCTGAAACACCTGCTGAAGCAGGAAGATGCGCTGCGCACAATCGTGTTTGTCCGTAAGCGCGAGCGCGTGCACGAGCTGGCAGAAATGCTGCGTAACGCCGGGATCAACAACTGCTATCTTGAAGGCGAGATGGCGCAGATCAAGCGTACTGAAGGCATTAAGCGCCTGACCGATGGCCGCGTTAACGTGCTGGTTGCCACAGACGTTGCCGCTCGTGGGATCGACATCCCTGACGTCAGCCACGTCATTAACTTCGATATGCCGCGCAGCGGCGATACCTATCTGCACCGTATTGGCCGTACCGGCCGCGCGGGCCGCAAAGGTAATGCGATTTCACTGGTCGAAGCGCATGACTACCTGCTGCTGCAGAAAATTGGCCGCTATGTTGACGAGCCGCTGAAAGCGCGGGTTATTGATGGCTTGCGCCCAACCACACGTGCGCCGAGTGAAAAAATGACGGGTAAACCGTCCAAGAAAGCGCTCGCGAAACGTGCTGAGAGAAAAGAGAAAGAAAAAGAGAAACCGCGCGTGAAGCAGCGTCACCGCGACACCAAAAATATTGGTAAGCGCCGTAAGCCAAGCTCTGCCGCGCCAGAGACAAAAACGGAAGAGTAAAAAAAGCCGGGGAAATCCCCGGCTTTTTTATTCCCCCCGTAGCTGAAGCCTTACAGGCTTTCAGTAAAGGTACGCGCGATAACGTCGCGCTGCTGTTCTGGGGTCAGAGAGTTGAAGCGTACCGCATAGCCGGACACGCGAATGGTCAGCTGCGGGTATTTTTCCGGATGCTCAACCGCGTCCATCAGCGTTTCGCGGCGCAGTACGTTTACGTTCAGGTGCTGACCACCTTCCACGCGCACTTCCGGCTTCACTTCCATTGGAATTTCACGGTATTCGATTTCGCCCAGTTTGCTCACCGGCACGATTTCATCTTCAGCAAAACCCGCTTTCGCGACGACACAGCGCGCTTCGTTTTTCTCGCTGTCCAGCAGCCAGAAAGAGTTGAGCAGATCGTCATTTGCAGCTTTAGTAATCTGGATACCTGTAATCATGTGTTGCCTCCCTAGGCTACATTAACTGATGTCGGCCTCTCGCGGCCAATTGGTAAAACCATTGTTTCTTGTGTGTATATATATCATTCACACCTCGGTGATTTATTGATTTAAATCAACAAAAACACCAACCACATAAAGAGTGTGGTTTGAGTTTATTGCTTTAGATCAATTTTACGACCTTACCAATTCAATTTATCCTGCACATTTTCAACATAAATTTAGCTACTTAGCGCACATTTCGGCGTGGAATTTTGCTCACCGGGCTTTAGCAGGTAAGCTAGTCAGAGATTGAGATTCGCAGGAGAGCGAGATGACGACACCTTTAACCTGGCATGACGTGCTGGCAGAAGAAAAGCAGCAGCCCTATTTTATCAATACGCTCAACACCGTTGCGGCTGAGCGTCAGTCCGGACAGACGATTTACCCACCGCAGAAAGATGTGTTCAACGCCTTTCGCTACACCGAACTGAGCGATGTGAAAGTGGTCATTCTGGGCCAGGATCCCTATCACGGTCCGGGCCAGGCGCATGGGCTGGCGTTTTCCGTACGTCCGGGCGTGGCGATCCCCCCTTCTCTGCTCAATATGTATAAAGAGCTTGAAGGAACCGTGCCCGGGTTTACCCGACCAAACCACGGCTACCTGGAAAGCTGGGCGCGCCAGGGCGTGCTGTTATTGAACACGGTACTCACCGTGCGGGCCGGCCAGGCGCACTCGCATGCCAGCCTGGGCTGGGAGACGTTCACCGATAAAGTCATCAGCCTGATCAACGAACACCGTGAAGGGGTCGTGTTTTTACTCTGGGGATCGCATGCGCAGAAGAAAGGGGCGATTATTGACCGCCAGCGTCATCACGTGTTGAAAGCGCCGCACCCGTCACCGCTGTCTGCACATCGCGGTTTCTTCGGCAGTAATCATTTTGTTCTGGCGAACGAATGGCTGGAAAAACGTGGCGAAACGCCAATTGACTGGATGCCTGTGTTACCGGCTGAGAGCGAGTAGTATTTTAATGTGCCGGGTCAGGCCCGGCACATGAAGAGGCTTATGCCTTATTCTGACGCCACCATTCGGCCAGCAGTACGCCGGTTGCAACGGATACGTTCAGACTTTCCACATTGCCTGTCCCATCAATTGAGACGCTCAGATCCGCACTGGAGAGCGCCGCTTCAGACAGACCATCGCGTTCCTGACCCAGCACCAGCACCATCTTGCGTGGCAGCGTCGCTTTAAACAGCGGCGTACCGGCATGGCTCGAGGTAGTCACGATGGAATAACCCGCTTTACGGAACTGCTCAAGGGCATCCAGCACGCTATCGCCGGTGATCGGCTGTACGTGCTCGGCTCCGCCTTCCGCAGTACGGATCGCAGCGCCGGATTCCAGCAGCGCGGCATCCTGCAGCAGAACGCCTTTCACGCCAAAGTGCGCGCAGCTACGCATCATTGCGCCCAGGTTATGCGGGTTGCCCACATCTTCCAGCGCCAGCACGCAGTCATCGGCATCCGCCTGACTGACCCACTGCTGAACGGTCGTTCCGTTACGTTTTTTGATCAGGAAGCAGACGCCGCCGTGGTGTTCGGTACCGGATGCTTTGGTCAGCTCGGCATCATCAACCACGTGGTAGGCTTTGCGGTTTGCCGCCATCCAGCGCAGCGCTTCTTTAAAGCGCGGGGTTACGCTCTGAATAAACCAGGCGCGGACGATACATTCAGGACGGCTCTGGAACAGCGCCTGGCAGGCGTTCTCGCCATACACGCGGGTCTCTTCCGCACGCTGACGGCGCAGCACTTCCGGGTCGATAAAGCTTTTACCGCTGATACCGCCGTGATCGGCCTTTTCTGGCGTTTCGTCGCCAGGTGCACGAGAAACGGTGCGCCACGGGGAGGCGTTATCACGTGAGAAGTCATCCCGCGGACGGTCATCGCGTTTGCGATCGTCACGCTTGCGGTCATCACGTTTGCGGTCATCACCGCGGTTGTTTCTGTCATCGCGGGCGGGGCGACGGCCACCGTCTGCACGAGAAGACGCCGGACGCCCGCCACCTTTTCCGGTACGCGGATTTTGGGTGCGTTTATCAGAGTCATCATCACTGCGGACATACATCACTTTGACCTTGCCGCTTTTATTTTTCATTTCGTCGTTCATGCTTTTCTCCACCAGCGCTGCGCGAAGCGCGCAGATTACCCGATGTGCCAGCGCATAGCCATAATTTCGTACAAAAGCCTGTGACTATTGTTCTCATTGAATAAAACGCATTGTTGTTTCAAACAGGCTCATTGATAATATGTAACATATTAGAAACATTATCGGCGTCTTGCCGCTGTCCCACGGCTCTATCAGAGGTTAGTTATGAATACCGTATGTGCCAACTGTCAGGCTCTTAACCGCATTCCGGACGATCGGATTGAAGATGGTGCGAAATGCGGACGTTGTGGCCATGAATTGTTTGATGGCGATGTCATTAACGCGACGGGTGCTACGCTGGACAAACTCCTCAAGGACGATCTGCCTGTCGTAGTGGATTTCTGGGCGCCCTGGTGTGGCCCATGCCGAAGCTTCGCGCCGATCTTCGAAGACGTGGCCGAAGAACGCAGCGGGAAAATACGTTTCGTTAAGGTCAATACTGAAGCTGAACCTGAACTGAGCGCCCGTTTTCGCATTCGCAGCATCCCGACGATTATGATTTTCAAAAAGGGTGAAGTGGTCGACATGCTCAACGGTGCGGTGCCTAAAGCCCCGTTTGATAGCTGGCTTAACGAATCACTGTAACATTCACGGGGCACATCTTGTGCCCCGTTCCCGCCTCTGCGAAAATAGGGTTTTTCCTGCATTTCGCCCATGACTGATAACGCTGTTCTTCAATTACGCGCCGAACGCCTTGCGCGCGCCACCCGTCCGTTCCTCGCGCGCGGAAACCGTATTCGCCGCTGTCAGCGTTGCCTGCTGCCGCTGAAGGTTTGCCTGTGCGAGACGCTGACCCCGAGTTCGGCACAGAGCCGTTTTTGTCTGGTCATGTTTGATACCGAGCCGATGAAGCCCAGCAATACTGGTCGCCTGATTGCCGATATTCTGCCGGATACCGCGGCGTTTCAGTGGTCCCGCACGGAGCCCCCTCAGGCCCTGCTCGACTTAGTGGCAAACCCGGACTATCAGCCGATGGTCGTTTTCCCTGCGTCATATGCAGGTGTCGATCGCCAGGTGCTTTCGACGCCGCCATCCGGTAAACCGCCGTTGTTTATTATGCTGGACGGCACCTGGACCGAAGCGCGAAAAATGTTTCGCAAAAGCCCTTATCTCGACGCACTGCCGGTGATTTCTGTCGATCTTTCCCGCGTCTCCGCCTACCGCCTGCGTGAAGCGCATGCTGACGGGCAATACTGCACCGCCGAAGTGGCCATTGCGCTTCTGGATCTGGCGGGTGATACCGCTGCGGCTGGCGCCCTGGGCAACCATTTCTCCTGTTTCCGGGAACGCTATCTGGCAGGAAAAACCGTTCATAAGGGCAGCGTCACAGCAGCCGAGACTGAAAGCGTTTAAAATCATCAGGTCGCTTGCATTCACAGGAGGCCTGCATGAGCCAGCGAGGGTTAGAAGCGCTACTTCGTCCTAAATCCATTGCCGTCATCGGCGCATCAATGAAACCGGATCGTGCTGGCTATCTGATGATGCGCAACCTGCTGGCCGGAGGATTTAATGGACCCGTCATGCCCGTCACGCCCGCGTATAAGGCAGTTCAGGGAGTGCTTGCATGGCCTGATGTACAGAGCCTGCCTTTCGTACCGGATCTGGCCGTACTGTGTACAAACGCGAAACGGAATCCGGAGCTGCTGGAATCGCTCGGCAAGAAAGGCTGTAAAACCTGCATTATTCTCTCGTCTCCGCCTGAACAGAAAGCCGAGCTTCTGGCCTGCGCCAGCCGCTATCAAATGCGCATTCTTGGGCCAAACAGTCTCGGCCTGCTCGCCCCCTGGCAGGGCTTAAATGCCAGCTTCTCTCCGGTTCCGATCCGCAAAGGCAAGCTCGCGTTTATCTCGCAGTCGGCTGCGGTATCGAACACCATCCTCGACTGGGCGCAGCAGCGTGAAATGGGATTCTCCTACTTCATTGCTCTCGGCGACAGTCTGGATATCGACGTTGATGAGCTGCTGGATTTTCTGGCGCGCGACGGTAAAACCAGTGCGATTCTGCTTTATCTTGAGCACCTCAGCGACGCGCGCCGTTTCGTCTCGGCATCGCGAAGCGCGTCGCGCAATAAGCCGATCCTGGTAATCAAAAGCGGCCGCAGTCCTGCGGCTCAGCGTCTGCTGCATTCGCATTCCGGCATGGATCCCGCCTGGGACGCCGCCATCCAGCGCGCGGGGTTGCTGCGGGTGCAGGATACGCACGAGCTTTTTTCCGCCGTTGAAACGTTAAGCCATATGCGCCCGTTGCGCGGCGAGAAGTTAATGATTGTCAGTAACGGCGCCGCCCCTGCTGCACTCGCCCTTGATGAGCTGTGGCGGCGCTTCGGCAAGCTGGCCACGCTGAGTGAAGAGACGCTGCAGCGCCTGAAAGATGCGCTTCCGACCAGCGTGACGCCCGGCAATCCGCTTGATTTACGCGATGACGCCAGTAGCGACCGCTATATCAGGGCCATTTCCATTTTGCTGGATAGCCAGGATTTCGACGCGCTGATGATTATCCACTCCCCCAGCGCGGTCGCGCCGGGCAGCGAAAGCGCGCGCGCGCTCATTGATGCCGTGCGCAATCATCCGCGAGGCAAATATGTCACCCTGCTCACCAACTGGTGCGGTGAGTTTTCTTCGCAGGAGGCGCGACGCCTGTTCAGCGAAGCCGGACTGCCAACCTACCGCACGCCGGAAGGCACCATAACCGCGTTTATGCATATGGTGGAATATCGCCGCAACCAGAAACAGCTCCGCGAGACGCCGGCGTTGCCCGGGAATTTGACGGCCAATACCATTGACGTTCACCGGGTGTTGCAGCAGGCGATTGAAGAAGGCGCGACGTCGCTGGATACGCATGAAGTCCAGCCCATTCTGGGCAGCTACGGGATGCAGACCCTGCCGACCTGGATCGCCAGCGACAGCGCTGAGGCCGTACATATTGCCGAGCAGATTGGCTATCCGGTTGCCCTGAAGCTGCGTTCGCCGGATATCCCGCATAAGTCTGACGTTCAGGGGGTGATGCTCTACCTGCGGACGGCGGCAGAGGTGCAGCAGGCAGCCGATGCCATCTTCGATCGGGTCAAAATGGCCTGGCCGCAGGCAAGGATCCACGGCTTGCTGGTGCAAAGCATGGCTAACCGCGCAGGCGCTCAGGAGTTACGCGTGGTGGTCGAACACGATCCCGTTTTCGGCCCGCTCATCATGCTGGGTGAAGGCGGCGTGGAGTGGCGCCCGGAGGAGCAGGCCGTGGTGGCGTTACCGCCGCTGAACATGAACCTGGCGCGTTATCTGATCATCCAGGCGATTAAAAGCAAAAAGATCCGCGGCCGGAGCGCGCTACGTCCGCTTGATATTGCCGGGCTAAGTCAGTTCCTGGTACAGGTCTCTAACCTGATTGTGGATTGTGCCGAGATCCAGCGGCTGGACATTCATCCGCTGCTCGCCTCCGGCAATGAGTTTACGGCGCTGGACGTGACCCTGGATATCGCGCCATTCGAAGGAGACAGCGAGAGCCGTCTGGCGATCCGCCCGTATCCCCTGCAGCTGGAGGAGTGGGTTGAGATGAAAAATGGGGAACGCGCCTTGTTCCGCCCTATTCTGCCGGAAGATGAGCCCCAGCTGCGGGCCTTTATCTCTCAGGTCACGAAAGAGGATCTTTATTATCGCTATTTTAGCGAAATCAACGAATTTACCCACGATGATTTAGCCAATATGACCCAGATCGACTACGATCGAGAAATGGCGTTTGTTGCCGTTCGTCGCGCCGATAAGGGTGATGAGATCCTCGGCGTCACGCGTGCGATTTCTGACCCGGATAACGTCGATGCGGAGTTTGCCGTGCTGGTGCGCTCCGATCTTAAAGGTCTGGGCCTGGGAAGACGACTGCTGGAAAAACTCATCAGTTATACGCGAGATCACGGATTGTTACGCCTTAATGGCATTACTATGCCTAACAATCGCGGTATGGTGACCCTGGCGCGAAAACTTGGGTTTGACGTTGATATTCAGCTGGACGAAGGTATTGTTGCCTTATCCCTCAGTCTGACATCAGCAGACAAACGCGAGTAAGCTACTGGAAATGTTACCCACTTTGGACGGGACTGGTGGTATCATTGTCCGCTTATGTTGTTTGCATAGTACAGACAACCCTTCAATGAACAGAGAAGAAACGCACTGTGATGTTGTCAAAATTTAAGCGTAATAAACATCAACAACACCTTGCTCAACTACCGAAGATTTCTCAGTCAGTTGATGATGTAGAGTTCTTTTACGCTCCCGCTCATTTTCGGGAGACGCTTCTGGAAAAGATAGCCAGCGCCACGCGACGCATTTGCATTGTGGCACTGTATCTTGAACAGGATGAAGGCGGGCGCGCGATCCTGAACGCGCTCTATGAAGCCAAACGTCAGCGTCCGGAACTGGATGTTCGCGTGCTGGTAGACTGGCATCGCGCCCAGCGTGGCCGTATTGGCGCTGCCGCATCAAACACCAATGCTGACTGGTATTGCCGCACGGCGCAGGAAAATCCTGGCGTTGACGTGCCTGTTTATGGCGTCCCGGTGAATACCCGTGAAGCGCTCGGCGTTCTTCATTTCAAGGGGTTCATCATTGATGACAGCGTGCTATACAGCGGCGCCAGCCTCAATGATGTCTACCTTCATCAGCTCGATAAATATCGCTACGACCGCTACCATCTGATCCGTAATCCGCAGATGGCCGATATCATGTTCAACTGGGTTGATAAAAATCTGGTTCATGGCCGTGGCGTTAATCGTCTTGACGATCCCGAGCGTCCGAAAAGCCCGGAGATCAAAAACGATGTTCGCGCCTTCCGCCAGGAGCTGCGCGATGCGGTCTATCATTTCCAGGGCGATGCGAACAACGAAGAGTTATCCGTTACCCCGCTGGTAGGGCTCGGCAAATCAAGCCTGCTGAACAAAACGATTTTCCATCTGATGCCGTGCGCGGAGCAGAAACTGACTATCTGCACGCCGTATTTCAACCTTCCTGCCGTGCTGGTGCGTAATATCATTCAGCTGCTGCGCGAGGGTAAAAAAGTGGAAATCATCGTGGGTGATAAAACGGCAAATGACTTCTTCATTCCCGAAGATCAGCCGTTCAAAATCATTGGTGCGCTGCCTTATCTCTATGAGATTAACCTGCGTCGTTTCCTGAGCCGCTTACAGTATTACGTCAACACTGACCAGCTGGTTGTGCGTCTCTGGAAAGATGAAGACAATAGTTACCATCTCAAAGGCATGTGGGTCGACGATGAGTGGATGCTGCTGACAGGTAACAACCTGAACCCGCGCGCATGGCGACTGGATCTGGAAAACGCTATCCTGATTCATGACCCGCAGCATGAGTTAGCCGCCCAACGTGAACGCGAGCTGGAGCTGATTCGCACCCATACGACCGTGGTGAATCACTACCGCGAACTGCAGAGCATTGCCGATTATCCGGTAAAAGTTCGCAAGCTTATTCGCCGCTTACGTCGTATCCGTATCGACCGACTTATCAGCCGTATTCTGTAATATCCAGGCCCTGTGACCCGCAGGGCTTTTTTATGGAGCCCGTTGATGCGTATTCCTCTGGTACTGAGTGTGCTCTTCCTGAGTGGCTGTAGCCATATGGCTAACGATAGCTGGTCCGGACAGGACAAAGCACAGCATTTCCTCGCTTCCGCGATGTTGTCCGCAGCCGGTAATGAATATGCCCAGCACCAGGGATACAGCCGGGATCGTAGCGCGGCGATCGGGTTAATGTTCTCAGTAGGTCTTGGGGCATCAAAAGAACTGTGGGATAGCCGCCCCGCAGGGAGCGGCTGGAGCTGGAAAGATTTCGCCTGGGATGTCGCCGGCGCAACGACCGGCTATGCCGTATGGCAGATGGCGCGCTATTAAAGTCGAATGCCTTTCCCTTTGCGATGCAGCATCAGGGAGACAACAAACGCCAGTGCCCCCATTCCCGTTACGTACCAGAAGAATGTCGTTTCGCTTCCCCATGATTTAAGCGACAGCGCGACGTACTCCGCCGATCCGCCAAACACCGCGTTGGCTACCGCATAAGAGAGCCCTACCCCTAACGCGCGGACCTGCGCCGGGAACATCTCGGCTTTCAGTATCCCACTGATGGAGGTATAGAAACTGACAATCACCATCGCCACCATCACCAGCGCAAAGGCGGCATACGGTGAAGAGACATGCTGAAGCGCTGTCAGAATGGGAACGGTACATAATGCCGATAATCCGCCAAAAATGAGCATTGAGGTACGTCGGCCAATTTTGTCCGAGAGCGCACCGACGATCGGCTGTATGAGCATAAAGACAAACAGCGCCGCGGTCATGACCACACTGGCGACGTTGGCGTGCATGCCGGTGGTATTCACCAGATACTTTTGCATATAGGTGGTGAAAGTATAAAAACTGAGAGAGCCGCCCGCAGTGAAGCCCAGCACCATCAGGAAAGCTTTGCGGTTACGCCATAACCCTTTGAATGTTCCCGCCTCCTTCAGCATCCGGACCTCTTTCTGAGAGGTTTCATCTAACTGACGGCGTAGCCAAAGTGCGACAATCGCCAGCACTGCCCCCATTGCGAAAGGAATTCGCCATCCCCAGGCATGAAGTTGTTCGTCCGTCAAAATCTGCTGCAGGATCACCACCACAAGAATGGCCAGCAGTTGACCGCCAATCAGCGTGACGTACTGGAATGAGGCGTAAAAACCTTTACGGCCTTCCAGTGCAATTTCGCTCATGTAGGTCGCACTGGTACCGTATTCACCGCCCACCGATAATCCCTGAAATAAGCGTGCCAGCAAAAGTAGCGCCGGTGCCCAGGTGCCAATCGATTCATATCCCGGTAAGCAGGCGATCACCAGCGAGCCAAAGCACATCATACACACCGAGATCAGCATCGAGGCCTTACGCCCGCGACGATCCGCAATACGGCCGAACAGCCAGCCCCCGATGGGTCGCATTAAAAATCCTGCGGCAAAAACCCCAGCCGTTTGTAGCAGCTGTGTAGTGGTGTTGCCGGATGGGAAGAAAATATGTGCGAAGTAGAGTGAACAGAATGAGTAGACGTAAAAGTCGAACCATTCAACCAGATTCCCTGAAGAGGCGCTGATGATTGCCCATACCCTTCTTCGGGTATCACTGTGAGCCAGCGTCCCGTGTGATGTCATGCTTTCTGTCATTGTGATTATGCTCCTGCCATAAACTGCGGCGTATTGAGCCAGAAGGCTCAATAACCTCGTAAATGAAATGTTATAATTTTGTTATAAATAACATTGCGACAGGGATCACACATTCCATTAGCAGGATAAGGGATTAAGAGAAAGGCCAGGATGGAGATAAAAGCAAAAAACCCCGCACCTTCCGGTACGGGGTTT
>NZ_JBRIQR010000023.1:0-88195 GCF_052983755.1 Enterobacter sp. CFEC122
CTGCGCTGCACAAACAGATCCCCCAACACCCTGCTTATACGGTAAACTACCTGCGTTTTTGCATCAGGATAGCGTCTATGAACCACTCCCTTAAGCCCTGGAATACCTTTGGCATTCAACGCAATGCTAATCAAATTGTACGTGCCGATACTGCACAGCAGCTGCTGGATGCATGGCAAAGCGCAACAGAAAAAAACGAACCTGTACTGATTCTGGGCGAAGGAAGTAATGTCCTGTTTCTCGACGATTTTGCGGGAACGGTGATCGTTAACCGCATCATGGGAATTGATGTGGAAGAGCGTGCCGATAGCTGGCATCTGCACGTGGGGGCTGGCGAAAACTGGCATCACCTGGTGCAATTTACCCTCGAACAAGGGATGGCGGGTCTTGAAAACCTTGCGCTTATCCCAGGCTGCGCTGGATCGTCACCCATTCAGAACATCGGTGCCTACGGCATCGAGCTGAAGCACGTCTGTGACTATGTCGACTGCATCGAGCTGGCGACCGGAACGGCCACGCGTTTAACGGCAGAACAGTGCCGTTTTGGCTATCGTGACAGTATCTTCAAGCATGAATATCAGGATCGCTACGTGATTGTCGCCGTGGGCCTGCGTCTGTCGAAGAACTGGCAGCCTGTTTTGACCTACGGGGATTTAACGCGTCTCGATCCGGCTACCGTTACCGCCCGCGACGTTTTTGACTCGGTTTGCCATATGCGGATGACCAAGCTTCCCGATCCCAAAGTTAACGGAAATGCAGGAAGCTTCTTCAAAAACCCGGTGATCGGCGGCGAAAATGCCCGACGTTTTCTGGAGGAGTGGCCAACCGCGCCACATTACCCTCAGGCGGATGGCAGCGTGAAGCTGGCAGCAGGATGGCTTATCGATCAATGCCAGCTAAAAGGCACTTCAGTCGGCGGGGCAGCCGTTCACCGACAGCAGGCTCTGGTGCTGATTAACCAGCGCGATGCAACCAGCGACGATGTGGTACAGCTGGCTCATTATGTTCGTCAGCGTGTGGGCGAAAAATTTAACGTCTGGCTGGAGCCAGAAGTCCGCTTCATTGGTCGCACAGGTGAAGTCAACGCCGTGGAGACTATCGCATGAAGGACAATACGGTCCCGTTAACCCTGATTGGTATCCTGGCGGATGGTGAATTCCATTCCGGCGAGCAGCTGGGTGAACAGCTTGGCATGAGCCGCGCCGCCATTAATAAACATATCCAGACGCTTCGCGACTGGGGGGTTGATGTGTTCACGGTTCCCGGAAAAGGGTACAGCCTGCCGGAGCCGATACAATTATTGAATGAAGACACGATCCGCAGCCAGATTGGACACGGTAATGTGGCGGTGCTGCCGGTGATTGATTCGACGAACCAGTATCTGCTGGATCGTCTGCCTGAGCTGAAATCCGGCGATGCCTGCGTTGCTGAGTATCAGCAGGCCGGTCGCGGTCGTCGTGGCCGCAAGTGGTTTTCCCCCTTTGGTGCCAACCTCTATCTGTCTATGTACTGGCGACTCGATCAGGGCCCGGCCGCTGCCATTGGCCTGAGTCTGGTCATCGGCATCGTTATGGCGGAGGTGCTTCACGATCTGGGTGCGGATCAAGTGCGTGTTAAATGGCCTAACGATCTGTACCTCAACGATCGTAAACTTGCCGGCATTCTGGTTGAACTGACGGGAAAAACGGGCGATGCGGCGCAAATCGTCATCGGCGCAGGCCTCAATATGGTGATGCGCAATGTCCAGAATGATGTGGTGAATCAGGCCTGGACTAACCTCCAGGAGGCGGGGATCGTCATCGATCGTAACACCCTTGCCGTACGTATGATTAAAGAGCTGCGCAGCTCGCTCACGCTTTTTGAGCAGGAAGGGCTGGCACCGTTCCTGTCTCGTTGGGAAAAACTGGATAACTTCATCAACCGCCCGGTGAAATTGCTGATTGGGGATAAAGAGATCTACGGCACTTCCCGCGGTATTGACGCTCAGGGCGCGCTGCTCCTGGAGCAAGATGGTGTGATCAAACCCTGGATGGGCGGTGAGATTTCCCTGCGGAGTGCCGAATAACCGGATGGAGTGAATGATGCGAAAAACCGTCTGCGCGACGCTGGCCGTCATGATGAGCGTGTTGTTCTCACCCCTCTCTCAGGCGGGTCAGGCCTGGGAGAGTTATAAGGCACGCTTTTTCAAACCGGAAGGCCGCATTGTCGATACCGGCAATGGCGGCGTGTCGCATACGGAAGGTCAGGGGTTTGCCATGCTGATGGCAGTGGCCAACGACGATAAGGCCACGTTCGATAAGCTCTGGCAATGGACAAACCGTGAGCTGAAGAACAAAGAGAACGGTCTGTTTTACTGGCGCTATAACCCCGCAGAGTCCAACCCGGTCGCTGACAAAAACAATGCCGCCGATGGCGATGTGCTGATTGCCTGGGCGCTGCTTAAAGCCGAAGCCCGCTGGCATGACAAACGCTACGGTGCCGCATCGGATGCCATCACAAAAGCGCTGGTTGCCCATAGCGTCATCCGCTATGCGGGTTACCGCGTGATGCTGCCCGGCGTCCAGGGATTTAAGCTTGACGGTGAAGCGATCCTTAACCCTTCCTACTTCGTGTTTCCGGCCTGGCAGGCTTTTGCCGGGCGCAGCCATTTACCGGTCTGGCGTGAATTGATCAAGGACGGGAAGCGCCTGCTGGGGAAAATGGGCTCGGGAAAAGCGAATCTGCCCGCTGACTGGGTCTCGCTGGCATCAGATGGCAAGCTGGAACCTGCCAAAGGCTGGCCGCCGCGGATGAGCTATGACGCGATTCGTATTCCGCTGTACCTTGCCTGGTCTGATAAGCAAAGCCCGCTCCTGGCGCCGTGGAAAGCCTGGTTTGGTCAGTTCCCCCGGGAACAAACGCCCGCCTGGGTTAACGTCACGACCAACGAATATGCGCCCTACATGATGGAAGGCGGCCTGTTGGCTGTACGCGATTTAACGATGGGACAGTCTTCCGGAGAACCCGAAATCACCTCTAAAGACGACTACTATTCGGCAAGTCTGAAAATGCTGGTGTGGATTTCGGCGCAATAACAACGCACTGACTATCCCCTCTCCCTAATGGGGAGAGGGTTAGGGGTAAATCAGTTACTGCGGATACGGTACCCAATCCCCGCCGTTCAGGCGAACGTACGGTTTGTTCTGATACTGAATGACGACCGCGTTGGCGTTCTCGGAGACTTCTGCCGTTTGCGGCAGGTTGCTGGTGAGCTGATCCCAGTTCACGCTATCTTCCACAAACAGCTTCCCGTCAACGGCACGGGCAACCAGTTCAGAGATCGCCAGATAGCTGGTCGGCTGGGTGATTTCAATCGGTGCGCCCTGATGGGGTGCTTTCATACCAAAGAATTTAATGCCAGCAGGCACGTTGGTGATGGACGGGCTTGGGATATCACGCAGACCCGACACCTGCATTCTGTCGCCTTTCAGCGCGCCGCCGTGCTCAGGTACCACAACCACCATCACTTTACGGCCTGATTTTTCCAGCTCCGTGAAGAACGCGTCCAGCTCGTCGAAGAACTTCTGCGCACGCACTTTATAATCTGCCGTTTTGCTCACGCCCGGGAAATGGTTACCGTCGTGGAGCGGCAGGGTGTTAAAGAAGGTCGCACTGCGCGGATTACTGTCTTTCTCGATGGTCTGAAGCCAGCGCTGCAGCACGGCGGTATCGTCATAAACCGGCGAGCCGTCGAAGCCCAGCAGAGTAACGGGAAGACCAGTTTGATCCATCAACGGTGCCTGCATACCACCCTGTTCACGCACCTCTTTCAGGAAGTTACCGAACTGGCCGTTATGTCCCAGCATCAGATGCTGCGTAAAGCCCAGTTTGGCGAGGTTATCAAACAGATAACACTGATTGCCGGCAGGCTGATACAGATTCTTATGCGATGCCTGACCGCAGCTTGCACGCAGCAGGCGGATTGCTGCCGGGCCGCTGTACGAGGTGGCAGAGTTAAAATCTTTAAACTGAATGTCGAAATGCGACCACAGCGGATGGGACATCAAACCGGCTGCATCCACGTCGGCCCATGAGAGAGAGCAGATGTTGATCACCAGCAATTCAAACGGCTGAGCATCCGCCGGCAGCGCGTCCGGGAATTTAGTCTGTCGCTTGTCTTCCGCAGTGTAGAAGCTGGAGAGCCAGGCGTTCAGATTTGTGGAGGTCGGCGGTGCGGTCTGGGTTGGGATATCGCCCACTACAGGCGTATCGCCAGCCGTGGTAACGGTTGCTGCTGCGCTTCCCCCTGTGGTGGTCACCGTGGTGGTCGGTTGACCAGCAGGCCACAGCGAAAAGCCCGGACCAGCCAGCGTCAGCACGTTCAGCCAGATCATAATCGCGACGACAAACACCGTGATGCGGATCCACTGTGACAGGAACAGCCAGGCAACCAGCAGCACAAATACCGCGCCAATCATCTGCCAGTTAATAAACCGCTCGGTCAGATCGAGGACATAGCTGGCGCTAAAGCCTGCCACCTGCGACCCCTGGCTCATAATGCTGTCCGGCCCCGGTAACCAGGTATCATGCCAGAACAGCGCAAAGCCGACAGGGATGGCTATCCAGTGACGCAAGCGATGCAGCCTGATATTCGGCAGGGGCATCAGCAGGAAGGCCATAAACACCAGGTTGAGAAGGGGATGGAAATTCAGATAGCCTGCCCACAGCAGACCAAACTTCACCAGAAAGTAGAAGTTCCAGCCGGAAAGGCCGCGCCAGTATTGCCAGAGCGGCGAGGGTGACGAAGCGGTATAGGTAGAATTAGTCATGTTTTCGGTCTGCCTTGACGTGTGATGCCCGTGTCAGTGTTCCGGCTGGTTTTACATAGCGAGGTTTTATAAACAGCACTCTGGCCGTATCACGGATACGACGTATGGAATGGCGTGCATAGTAGCCAAGCGGGAAAAAAATCAGCGCACAGAATATAACCAGTTGGATGATATCGCTGATATTCATGATGGTGCGTTCTCCGCGTTGTCCGTTAATAAGCGAAGGGGCTCCGGAACCCGGCGCCAGATATGGCCATCATGTCTGGCATTGAGGATCGGTTTCGCATCGCTCTTAATTGCGAGCGGTTTAGCCCATTGTTCAGGCTGGAGCGCACGCATCTGTACCAGCTCCGCGCTGATCGTATTATCTTCGAACCAAATCATACGGTTCGAGAAAATATCCCCGGTAGGCAGGGGGAAGATATGGTTTAGCGCCGTATCGAGATCGTTGACCCGGCAGAAGGACAAAAACAGTACCAGGCGATTGTCGCCAATGGTCATGATATCTCCCGTACGGTTGGGGCGACACAAGGTGAGCGCCTGTTCAACGCGGATACCCGGTACAGGACGCAGGGCAACCATAACCCCTTTTCCGTCTGCAGGAAGAAGCGTATTGCTCATCATGTTGCCGACGGCGTCGCAGAAGGTATCCCATTTTTGATATCCACGCAGCTTCATCGGCTGCGTCATAGAGAGCAGCGTGGAAATGTCTTCCGGTACATGGCGGCTAAACTGCTGGCCCTGAACGCTTTCGATCAGCGTCAGGCAGCGTGACAGCGGCGCATTCCACGGAATAACCATATTTGCCCCGCACCCAAGAAGCAGGCGCTCATCGGTGGCGCGCAGGCTGGTATTGTTTTCGCGCACGATGATTTTTAACGCGCTTCCGCGCTGGCGGCGCAGGGTGTGGATTTGCCTTGCCAGCGTCTCAATCTGGTTATTTTGCATCAATGAGAAAATAAGGGTCGCCGCCTGGGTTGTGCGGGCTTCGTGGAAAAGGTCTTCGTTAGATTCAAACAGCGACCAGTTTTCCGACAGGGCCGGTGCCCCCTCTAAAACCGCGATATGGCTCAGGATACTTTTTTCATCACTGCGCGGTTGCACCACGGTTTCTTCCTGCTGTGCCAGGTGCCACTTACCCTCGATATGTTTCAGCGTAAGTTGTTGTCTGGCGCTCACGCCTTTTTCATTACACCAGAATGCAATATCGTAGAGATAGCTGCCCACCTGGTCACGAACGCTTGCCAGACCGAACAGAGAACGATATTCACCCATTAAAAGTGAGAACAACTTGTCATTATTACTGCCGGGATTGACTATCAGTAGCGTGCAATTTTGAAATTTTGCCCATTTATTGATTTTTTCCAGCCAGGGCAGCAGTTTTTCAGCAGGGATATTTTGCAGGACGTTATTTGCACATTTAAGAATCACTAAATAGTGATCCGGATCAATAGTGCACTGAACGTCGCGGGACAAAAAGTATAGACTATCGGCTTCCGATGTCATGGAAAATAATCGCACCGTCTGAGGGCCGCGATCGTTTTCCAGCGTGATAATTTTCTTCGGATCTTCGCCCATGCTAATGACAGCCACGCGGGAATCCTTATCCTGGGCAGCAATTGTCTGGTTTACCAGACTGATAGCATCTTCATTACGGTCCGTATTAATCCACCAGACTCCTCCGACTGGCATGTGGCTCAATTCGTCCCATAATGACTGGATGCCAATAGAAAATATGGAGTCCACGGTGTCCCTCTTTTCGTCTAATTTATCTGTATCTCAGTTTACTAGCGAAAGCGTAGAAATAAACCTAACATTGAAATTAAAGAACATCAGATTTAGCATGTAAATGAAATTTCATAGGGCAGGATGCCTCGCTACTTCTGAACTGGCGATTTTACGCAAAGGGATGGAAAAAGAATGGATAATAACGAACCCGGAACCCCAGTCGACTCGACCCTGGGTTACACATTCCAAAACGATTTTCAGGCGCTGACGCAGGCCTTTTCTTTCCCTGAAATAGATTACACCGATATTTCCCAGCGGGAACAGTTGGCTGCGGCTATTAAACGCTGGCCGTTATTAGCTGAATTCGCCCATCAACAATAAGGGAGCCATTGATGGCCATACTCGGATTACAGGGTGTCCGTGGGGGTGTGGGTACCACATCTGTTACCGCGGCGCTGGCGTGGTCATTACAGCTTTTAGGTGAATCGGTGCTGGTTATTGACGCCTGCGCCGATAATTTGCTGCGTATGTCGTTTAACGTCGACTTTACTCGCGAAGAGGGCTGGGCCCGCGCGCTGCTTGACGATAAAGACTGGCAGGATGCAGGTATGCGCTATACCTCCCTTCTTGACCTGCTGCCGTTTGGTCAACTGACCACTACGGAACGCGAGAATGAAGCCGCGTACCAGCGCCTGTTTTCACAGTTCACGCTGGCGCTGCAGAGCCTGAGGGAAAAGGGGCACTACAAGTGGATCCTGCTGGATCTGCCGCACGGTGCCGGCACGCTGACACGACAGCTTATCGCCCAGTGCGATCATGTCCTCTCGATCGTTAACGTCGATGCGAACTGCCATATCCGCCTGCACCAGCAGGGACTGCCTCAAAATGGCCATATCCTGATTAACGATTTGCGCATTGGCAGCCAGATCCAGGACGATCTCTATCAGGTCTGGCTGCAAAGCCAGCGCCGCCTGCTTCCGATTGTCATCCATCGTGATGAGGGAATGGCGGAATGCCTTGCGTCTAAGCAACCGCTCGGTGAATACCGCAGCGATTCACTGGCGGCAGAAGAGATCCTGACGCTGGCTAACTGGTGTCTGCTGAACTTCGCCAACAGGGCGGAGCATGCAGGGAGTGCTGTATGAGTCGTCTCGCCAGCTGGTTACTCATCCCACCGGTCAGTTCGCGTTTGAGCGAACATTACCGGCATTTTCGCCGTCACGGTGCGTCGGCATTTAGCGCCGCGCTCGGCTGTTTCTGGATGATTCTGGCCTGGATATTTATACCGCTTGAACACCCGCGCTGGCAGCGCATACGTGCCCGGCACAGCGAGCTATATCCGCACATTAATCCTGACCGGCCGCGTCCACTGGATCCGGCGCGCTATCTCATTCAGGCCATCTGGCTGGTGGCGACCTCATCCCGCGCGGAGACAAAAACACCGCACTGGCGGAGCTTCTCCCGCGTGCAGCAGTTACGTGAACGCTACCATCAGTGGCTGGACAGACTGCCCGACAGCGTGAGCGATAAGACCAGCCATCTGGATAACCATAAAGAGCTCGGGCATCTCCACCCGGGCTTGCGGCGTTTTATCCTCGGCGTAATCGTCGTGTTTTCGCTCATTCTGGCGCTGGTCTGTATTACGCAGCCTTTCAACCCTCTGGCGCAGTTCACTTTCCTGATCCTGCTGTGGGGCGTGGCGCTGCTGGTGCGCCGAATTCCGGGTCGCTTCTCGGCGCTGATGCTGATCGTGTTGTCGCTGACCGTCTCCTGCCGCTACATCTGGTGGCGTTATACCTCGACGCTGAACTGGGACGACCCGGTGAGTCTGGTGTGCGGCCTGGTGCTGCTGTTTGCTGAAACCTATGCCTGGATTGTGCTGGTGCTGGGCTATTTCCAGGTGATTTGGCCGCTCAACCGCCAGCCGGTTCCGTTGCCAAAGGACACGACCCAGTGGCCAACCGTCGATCTCTTCGTGCCGACCTACAACGAAGACCTGAGCGTGGTGAAGAACACCATCTATGCCGCGCTGGGCATCGACTGGCCGAAAGACAAGCTCAAGGTCTGGATCCTGGATGACGGCAACCGCCCGGCATTCCGCCAGTTCGCGGAGGAGGTTGGCGTCGAGTACATCGCCCGTCCGACGCACGAACACGCTAAAGCCGGGAATATCAACAACGCGTTGAAGTATGCCACCGGGGAGTTTGTCTCGATTTTTGACTGCGACCACGTGCCGACGCGCTCGTTCCTGCAGATGACCATGGGGTGGTTCCTGAAGGAGAAAGAGCTGGCGATGATGCAGACGCCGCACCACTTCTTCTCGCCGGACCCGTTTGAACGTAACCTTGGCCGCTTCCGCAAAACCCCGAACGAAGGCACGCTGTTCTATGGGCTGGTACAGGACGGAAACGACATGTGGGACGCCACCTTCTTCTGCGGCTCATGCGCCGTTATCCGCCGTAAGCCGCTGGATGAAATTGGCGGTATCGCCGTCGAAACGGTGACTGAAGATGCGCACACCTCTCTGCGCCTGCACCGTCGTGGCTATACCTCTGCCTATATGCGTATCCCACAGGCGGCCGGTCTGGCAACCGAGTCACTGTCGGCGCACATTGGTCAGCGTATTCGCTGGGCGCGCGGCATGGTGCAGATCTTCCGTCTTGATAACCCCCTGATCGGGAAAGGACTCAAGCTGGCGCAGCGTCTCTGCTACGTCAACGCCATGTTCCACTTCTTGTCCGGCATTCCGCGGCTGATCTTCCTGACCGCGCCGCTGGCGTTCCTGCTCCTTCACGCTTATATCATCTACGCTCCCGCGCTGATGATTGCGCTGTTTGTTCTGCCGCACATGATCCATGCGAGCCTGACGAACTCGAAGATACAGGGTAAATACCGCCACTCCTTCTGGAGTGAAATCTACGAAACGGTGCTGGCCTGGTACATCGCGCCGCCGACGATGGTGGCGCTGATTAACCCGCATAAAGGGAAATTCAACGTCACCGCGAAGGGCGGGCTGGTGGAGGAGGAGTACGTCGACTGGGTGATCTCCCGGCCGTATATCTTCCTGGTGCTGCTGAATATTGTGGGCGTCATTGCGGGTATCTGGCGCTACTTCTACGGCCCGGAAAACGAAATCCTGACCGTCTTCGTCAGTATGGCCTGGGTCTTCTACAACCTGATTATCCTCGGCGGCGCGGTGGCGGTGTCGGTGGAGAGCAAACAGGTTCGTCGCGCGCATCGCGTGGAAATCTGCATGCCAGCGGCGATCGCCCGTGAAGATGGCCATCTCTTCTCCTGTACCGTGCACGACTTCTCTGACGGCGGTCTGGGGATCAAAATCAACGGCCAGGCGAAGGTGCTGGAAGGGCAAAAAGTTAACCTGCTGCTTAAGCGCGGCCAGCAGGAGTATGTCTTCCCGACGCAGGTCGTTCGCGTGGTGGGCAATGAAGTCGGCCTACAGCTGATGCCGTTGACCAAAAAGCAACATATCGATTTTGTGCAGTGTACGTTTGCCCGCGCGGATACGTGGGCTCTCTGGCAGGACAGCTTCCCGGAGGATAAGCCTCTGGAAAGCCTGCTGGATATTCTGAAGCTGGGGTTCCGTGGCTATCGTCACCTTGCAGAATTTGCCCCGTCGTCGGTGAAATTAATTTTCCGGTCACTTACTTCGCTGGTTTCCTGGGTCGTGTCGTTCATTCCTCGTCGTCCTGAGCGGGATGAGGCGAAGCAGGCGGACCCGGTTATGGCTCAACAATGATGATAACGCGATGAAAACAAAACTTTCCTGGTTATGTGCAGTGGCAATGGGGATGAATGCGATCCCCGCAACAATGGCTAACGCAGCCCCGGGCAACGCAGCGGCAACGCCTGCGCCAACCGTACCTGTCGTCGCGCAAGCAACCGATCCGGTTGTCACCGCGGCACCGGGTCAAACTGAAAACATCATGCCGAACCAGCCAACGGAGGGGAACACCCTGCCGGCAGACGGCCAGGTCATCGGGCAGGTGATGCCGGGCGTCCGGGGGGCGAATGCGCCCGTCGTTGCGGACAATGCGCCGTCGCGTGACGTGAAGCTGACCTTTGCGCAAATTGCGCCGCCTCCGGGCAGCATGGTGCTGCGCGGCATCAACCCTAACGGCGGCATTGAATTTGGCATGCGCAGCGACGAGGTCGTCTCTAATGCGGTGCTGAATCTCGAATACACGCCGTCGCCGTCGCTGCTGCCGACCCAGTCTCAGCTGAAGGTCTATCTGAATGACGAGCTGATGGACGTTCTGCCGGTCACGAAAGAGCAGCTCGGCAAGAAAACGCAGGCGCAGGTGCCGATCAACCCGCTGTTCATCACCGACTTTAACCGTATCCGCCTGGAGTTTGTCGGCCACTACCGCGATGTCTGCGAAAACCCGGCCAGCAACACGCTGTGGATGGACGTCGGGCGTAACTCCTCGCTGCAGATGACCTACCAGTCGCTGGCGCTGAAAAACGATCTCTCGGCCTTCCCGGTTCCGTTCTTCGATCCGCGTGATAACCGCCCGCTCACGCTGCCGATGGTGTTCGCATCGTCCCCGGACGTGACCGAGCAGCTGGCGGCCACCATTGTGGCCTCCTGGTTTGGTTCACGCGCGGGCTGGCGCGGTCAGAGCTTCCCGGCGATGTATGACAAACTGCCGGACAGAAATGCCATTGTGTTTGCCACCAATGCAAAACGTCCGGCCTTCCTGCGCGATCATCCGGACGTCAAAGCGCCGACCGTTGAGATGATAAGCCACCCGGAAAACCCGTACGTGAAGCTGCTGGTGGTCTTTGGTCGTGATGATAAAGATCTGGTTCAGGCAGCAAAAGCCATTGCCCAGGGCAACGTCCTTTTTCGCGGCAACAGCGTCGTGATAGATGAGGTCAAACCGCTGCTGGCGCGTAAACCTTATGATGCGCCAAACTGGGTACGTACCGACCGTGCGGTCACCTTTGGCGAGCTGAAAACCTATGAAGAACAGCTGCAGGCGACGGGGCTTGAGCCAGCGCCGATTAGCCTGTCGCTGAATCTGCCGCCGGATCTGTACCTGCTGCGTACCAACGGCATTGATATCAATCTGAACTACCGCTATACCGCGCCAGCCACCAAAGACAGCTCGCGCATGGATATCAGCCTGAACAACCAGTTCCTGCAATCCTTCAGCCTGCAAAGCACGCAGGATACGAACCGCCTGATGCTTCGCCTGCCGGTGCTGCAGGGGCTGCTGGACGGTAAAACGGATGTTTCTATTCCGGCACTGAAGCTGGGTGCGATAAACCAGCTGCGCTTTGATTTCCAGTACATGAACCCAATGCCTGGCGGCTCGGCGGAAAACTGCATCACCTTCCAGCCGGTACAGAACCACGTGGTCATTGGCGATGAGTCGACCATCGACTTCTCGAAGTACTATCACTTCCTGGCGATGCCGGACCTGCGCGCCTTTGCTAACGCGGGCTTCCCGTTCAGCCGTATGGCCGATCTCTCTGAGTCCATTGTGGTAATGCCAAAAGCGCCAAACGAAGGTCAGGTTACGACCCTGCTCGACACCATGGCGACCGTTGGAGGACAAACAGGATTACCGGCCATTAACGTCACGTTGACGGACGATGGCAGCCAGATTCAGAACAAAGATGCTGACATCATGGTGATCGGGACCATCCCGGATAAGCTGAAGGATGACAAACGTATCGATCTGCTGGTGAAAGCGGCCCAGTCCTGGGTTAATACGCCGCTGCGACAGACCGAGTTCCCGAGCATTATGCCGGATGTGAACGATCGTCAGGCCAGCGCGCAGACGACGGTAACGTCTCAGGGGGCGATGGCCGCGGTGGTGGGCTTCCAGTCGCCTTACAACGAACAGCGCAGCGTGGTGGCTCTCCTCGCGGACAGCCCGCGCGGGTATGAACTGCTCAATACGGCCATGAACGACAGCGGTAAACGTGCCGCGATGTTTGGTTCCGTGTCGGTGATCCGTGAGTCCGGCGTCAATAGCCTGCGCGTGGGGGATGTGTACTACGTGGGCCATCTGCCGTGGTTCGAACGCCTGTGGTATGCGCTGGCTAACCATCCGGTTCTGCTCGCTATCCTGGCTGCGGTCAGCGTGGTCTTGCTGGCATGGGTGCTGTGGCGTCTGCTGCGAATCATCAGCCGTCGTCGTCTGAACCCGGATGAGTAAGATGTGATGAAAGCCTTTCGCTGGTGTGTATTAGCAGCGGTGATGCTGGCGGCGCTTCCTCTTCGCGCCGCCTGTACCTGGCCTGCCTGGGAGCAGTTTAAAAAGGACTACATCAGTGAAGGCGGGCGCGTCATTGATCCCAGTGACACGCGCAAAATTACGACCTCGGAAGGGCAAAGCTACGCCCTGTTCTTTGCCCTGGCGGCGAACGATCGCAAAGCCTTTGACCTGCTGCTGACGTGGACGCGCGATAATCTCGCCAGCGGCGATCTCAACGCCCATCTGCCTGCCTGGCTATGGGGTCAGAAAGATAAAGACGCCTGGGCGGTGATTGATACCAACTCCGCCTCTGATGCCGATGTCTGGATCGCCTGGTCACTGCTCGAAGCGGGTCGGCTGTGGAAAGATCGGGACTATACCCGCACGGGTAAGGCGCTGCTGAAACGCATTGTCAGCGAGGAAGTGGTCAACGTCCCGGGGCTCGGCGCAATGCTGCTTCCTGGTAAAGTCGGTTTTGCCGATGAGAACGCCTGGCGTTTTAACCCCAGCTATCTTCCTCCGCAGCTAGCGGCTTATTTCACGCGCTTTGGTTCCCCGTGGACCCAGCTTCGTGAAACTAACCTGCGCCTGCTGCTTGAGAGTGCGCCGAAAGGTTTTTCGCCGGACTGGGTGCAGTATCAGAAAAACAAAGGCTGGCGGTTACAGCAGGAGAAAGCGCTGGTGGGCGGCTACGACGCCATCCGCGTGTATCTCTGGGTGGGCATGATGAGTGATAAAGATCCTCAGAAAGCCCGGCTCCTGACGCGCTTCCAGCCGATGGCGGCAAAGACCGTGAAACGGGGTGTGCCGCCGGAGAAAGTGGATGTGGCGACGGGGAAACGTACCGGTGACGGCCCGGTCGGGTTCTCTGCCGCTATGTTGCCTTTTTTACAACAACGTGATGCCCAGGCGGTTCAGCGCCAGCGCGTTGCAGACCATTTTCCCGATAACAATGCCTATTACAGCTATGTGCTGACGCTTTTTGGGCAAGGATGGGATCAGCATCGTTTTCGCTTCACCGCAAAAGGTGAATTAATACCGGATTGGGGCCAGGAATGCGCAAGTTCACAGTAAATCTACTCAGTTTATCGCTTGGCCTGGCGCTTATGCCGTGGGCACAGGCCGCCAACTCTCCGCAGCAGAAACAGCTGCTGGAGCAGGTCAGGCTGGGCGAATCGACACAGCGTGAGGATTTGGTTCGTCAGTCGCTCTATCGCCTTGAGCTGATTGACCCCAACAACCCTGACGTCATTGCCGCGCGCTTTCGCTACCTGCTGCGTCAGGGCGATAACGCCGGCGCGCAAAAAGAGCTGGATCGTCTGAAAGGGATCGCCCCGGGTTCGAGCGCTTACCAGTCCTCACGCAACACCATGCTGCTTTCTACTCCGGATGGCCGACAGCAGCTCCAGCAGGCGCGACTGCTCGCCACTACGGGGCACACGCAGGAAGCGATTGCCGCCTATGACAAGCTGTTTGACGGCAACCCGCCGGGTGGCGATGTGGCGACGGAATACTGGAACGTCGTGGCGAAAGATCCAGCTCGCCGCGGTGCGGCCATTAACCAGCTGAAAAAAATTAACAGCAGCAGCCCCGGGAATACGCAGCTGCAGACAACGCTGGCCCAGCTTCTGTTCCAGAGCGGACGACGTGATGAAGGCTTTGCGGTACTGCAGGAGATGGCCAAATCCACCAATGGCCGCAGCCAGGCGTCTGATATGTGGTACGACCAAATCAAAGACCAGCCTGCCAGCAGCGCCAGCGTCAGCGCGCTGCAAAAATATCTGAGCGTATTCAGCGACGGGGATAGCGTCGCTGCGGCGCGTGCCCAGCTTGAAGCGCAGCAAAAACAGCTCGCCGATCCGGCGTTCCGCGCGAAAGCGGAAGGGCTCGCGGCGGTGGATGCCGGGCAGGGCAGTAAGGCGGTGGCCGAGCTGCAAAAAGCCGTCAGCGCCAACCATGCCGACAGTGAAGCGGTGGGTGCCCTGGGGCAGGCGTATTCCCAGAAGGGCGACCGCGCCCGCGCGGTGGCACAATTTGAAAAGGCGATTGCCCTCGATCCCCAGAGCGATAATCGGGGTAAGTGGGATAGTCTTCTGAAGGTTAACCGCTACTGGCTGCTGATCCAGCAGGGCGATGCGGCGCTGAAGGCGAATAACCCGGCGCAGGCAGAGCGTTACTATCAGCAGGCGCGTAACATCGACAATACCGACAGCTACGCGGTGCTGGGGCTGGGCGACGCCGCCGCGGCGCGTAAAGATAACGACGCGGCGGAGCGTTATTACCGTCAGGCGCTGCGAATGGACAGCGGCAACAGCAACGCGGTTCGCGGCCTGGCCAATATTTACCGCGCGCAGTCCCCGGAGAAAGCCTCGCAGTTTATCCAGTCGCTTTCCGCCAGCCAGCGTCGGAGCATTGATGATATCGAGCGTAGTCTGACCAACGAACAGCTCTCCGCCCAGGCCGAACAGCTGGAAAACCAGGGGAAATACGCCCAGGCAGCAGACATTCAGCGT
Source organism: Enterobacter sp. CFEC122 (assembly GCF_052983755.1). Taxonomy (NCBI): domain Bacteria; kingdom Pseudomonadati; phylum Pseudomonadota; class Gammaproteobacteria; order Enterobacterales; family Enterobacteriaceae; genus Enterobacter; species Enterobacter sp. CFEC122. The sequence continues at coordinate 15,277 of NZ_JBRIQR010000023.1, forward strand.
CGTCGTCTGGCGCTCTCTCCTGGCGACGTGTGGATAACCTATCGTCTGTCGCGCGATCTCTACAGCGCGGGTCAGCGCAGCCAGGCAGATACCCTGATGCGTCAGCTTGCCCGCCAGAAACCGTCCGATCCGGATCAGGTCTATGCCAGCGGGCTCTATCTTTCCGGAAACGATCAGGACCGTGCCGCGCTGGCGCATCTGGACACGCTGCCGCGCAGCCAGTGGAACAGCAATATTCAGGAACTTGCCGACCGCCTGCAAAGCAATCAGGTGCTGGAAACCGCCAACCGCCTGCGGGACAGCGGTAAAGAGCAGGAGGCGGAGAATCTTCTTCGCCAGCAGCCAACCTCCACCCGCATCGACCTGACGCTGGCGGACTGGGCACAGCAGCGTGGCGATCTGAACTCCGCGAAAACGACGTACAACGCCGTCCTGCAGCGTGAGCCGCAGAACGAAGACGCGATCCTCGGCCTGACCGAGATTTACAGCGCCCAGGGTAACAAAGATGCCGCGCGCGCGGAGCTGGCGAAGCTGCCCGCCGCGCAGAACGGCCAGCCGCTGTCGCTCAATATGCAGCGCCGCATCGCGATGGCGCAGGCGGGGCTGGGTGATTCCGCCGCGGCAGAACAGACCTTCAGTAAAATCATTCCGCAGGCTAAATCGCAGCCCGGATCAATGGAAAACGCGCTGGTGCTGCGTGATGCCGCGCGTTTCCAGGCGCAGAACGGGCAGCCTCAGCAGGCGCTGGAAACCTATAAAGATGCGATGGTATCGACGGGTATCACCACGACGCGTCCGGCTGATAACGACAGTTTCACCCGTCTGACGCGTAACGATGAAAAAGACGACTGGCTGAAGCGCGGCGTGCGCAGTGATGCCGGTGAGTTGTACCGCCAGCAGGATGTTAACGTCACGCTGCAGCACGATTACTGGGGCTCCAGCGGCACGGGCGGCTATTCCGATCTGAAAGCGCATACCACCATGCTGCAGGTGGATGCGCCTCTCTCTGACGGGCGCATGTTCTTCAGAAGCGATCTGGTCAATATGGACGTCGGATCATTCGATACCAGGAACGGGACTTACGACCCTAAATGGGGAACCTGCTACGAAACGCCGTGTAGCGGTAACACCCATCAGTCAGACAATGGCGCAAGCGTCGCTGTCGGCTGGCAGAATAAAACCTGGGCGATGGATATTGGCACCACGCCGATGGGCTTTGACGTCGTCGACGTGGTGGGCGGCATCAGCTACAGCAGCGATCTGGGGCCCATCGGCTATACCGTTAACGCCCATCGTCGGCCAATCTCCAGCTCTCTGCTGGCCTTCGGCGGGCAAAAAGACACCAACACCGGCACCACCTGGGGCGGCGTACGCGCGACCGGTGGCGGCGTGAGCATCAGCTATGACAAAGGGGAAGCGAACGGCGTCTGGTCAAGCCTGAACGCGGAAACGCTGACGGGTAAAAATGTAGAGGATAACTGGCGCGTCCGCTGGATGACGGGTTACTACTACAAGCTCATTAATAAAAACAATGAGCGCCTGACGGTCGGCGTCTCCAACATGCTCTGGCACTACGACAAAGACCTGAGCGGTTATACCCTGGGTCAGGGCGGCTATTACAGCCCGCAGGAGTATGTCTCCTTCGCCTTGCCGGTGACCTGGCGTAAGCGCACGGAAAACTGGTCCTGGGAGCTGGGGGGCTCGGTCTCCTGGTCTCACTCTAAAACCAAAGACGAGCTGCGCTACCCGATCCAGAATCTGATCCCGACCGATGAGCCAGACCGCTATACCGATCGGGGCGCAATGGAAACCGGCAGCAGCTCCTCAGGCACGGGTTATACCGCGCGAGCCATTATTGAGCGCCGGGTTACGTCCAACTGGTTTGTTGGCATGGGCGTGGACATTCAGGAAGCGAAAGACTATACCCCAAGCCATGCGCTGATCTATGTGCGCTACTCTGCTGCAGGCTGGCAGGGCGATATGGACTTACCGCCGCAACCGCTCATCCCTTACGCGGACTGGTAATCGGATTTTCCTTAATCCATTTGTAAGTCTCTCTTAACAGCGCAGCAATCGGGTATACTCAGGCGCGCCAGGTTTACACCCTGGCGCGCCCTGCGCTTCGAGTTTTGTGGAGAGTCATTTTGCGTGTCAGCCGTTCCTTAACAATCAAACAGATGGCGATGGTCTCTGCCGTCACCATGCTGTTTGTCCTGCTCTTCTGCGTAATTTTGCTGTTTCATTCCGTACAGCAGAATCGCTATAACACGGCTTCGCAATTAGAAAGTATCGCCCGCTCGGTACGCGGCCCGCTGTCTGCCTCCATCCTGAAAGGGGATATCCCCGAAGCGGAAACCATTCTGAAACGTATTCAGCCAGCCGGTGTTGTGAGCCGGGCGGACGTCGTGCTACCCAATCAGTTTCAGGCGCTGCGGATGAGCTTTATCCCGGAGCGTCCCGTCCCGATGATGGTGATGCGCCTGTTTGAGCTGCCGGTGCAAATTTCGCTTCCCGTTTATTCGCTTGAGCGCCCAGCGAATCCACAGCCTCTGGCCTACCTGGTGTTACAGGCAGACTCCTACCGCATGTATAAATTCGTCATGAGTTGGGTGGTTACGTTAGTGACCACTTGCTTACTTATGACGCTTATTCTCAGCGTGGCGCTGACCTGGTGCATTAACCGGCTGATTGTCCATCCCCTGCGCCGTATCGCCCGCGAGCTGAACACGCTTGCGCCGCAGGATCAGATGGGACACCAGCTTGAGCTGCCGCGTCTGCATCATGACGATGAGATCGGCATGCTGGTGCGCAGCTACAACCTCAACCAGCAGCGCATCCAGCGTCAGCAGGATGAGATGAACAGTAGCGCCACCCGTTTTCCGGTATCGGAGCTTCCCAATAAAGCGTTCCTGATGGCGATGCTGGAGCAAACCGTTGAGCGCCAGCAAACCACCGCGCTGATGGTCATTGCCTGTGAAACCCTGCAGGACACGGCTGGCGTGCTTCAGGAGAGCCAGCGAGAGATGCTGCTGCTCACCCTGGTGGAAAAGATCAAATCTGTCCTTGCCCCGCGCATGGTGCTGACCCAGGTCAGCGGTTACGACCTGGTGGTGATTGCCAACGGCGTAAAAGAACCCTGGCATGCGATCACGTTAGGTCAGCAAGTACTCACTGTCATTAATGAGCGGCTGCCGATTCAGGGTATCCAGCTTCGCCCGAGTGCCAGTATCGGGATTGCCATGTTCTATGGCGACCTGACCGCGGAACAGCTTTATCGCCGCGCCTTCTCGGCGGCCTTTACCGCCCGGCGCAAAGGGAAAAACCAAATCCAGTTCTTCGACCCGGCGCAGATGGAAAAGGCGCAGCAGCGCCTGACGGAAGAGAGCGACATCCTGACCGCGCTGGATAACCGCCAGTTTGCCCTCTGGCTGCAGCCGCAGGTGGATCTGCGGACGGGAGAGGTAAAAAGCGCCGAGGCCCTGCTGCGTCTGCAGCAGCCGGATGGCACATGGGAGCTGCCGGAAGGGCTGATTGAGCGCATCGAGTCCTGCGGCCTGATGGTCACCGTCGGCTACTGGGTGCTCGAAGAGTCCTGTCGTCAGCTTGCCGCCTGGCAGGAGCGCGGCATAACGCTGCCGCTGTCGGTCAATTTGTCTGCCATGCAGCTTATGCACCCGACCATGGTTTCTGAGATGCTGGAGCTGATCCATCGTTACCGCATCAAACCGGATACCTTGACCCTGGAAGTGACGGAGAGTCGACGCATTGACGACCCCAATGAGGCGGTCGCGATTCTTAAGCCGCTGCGTAATGCCGGCATTCGCATTGCCCTGGACGATTTTGGCATGGGCTACGCCGGGCTGCGCCAGCTTCAGCACATGAAGACGCTTCCGGTGGATGTGCTGAAAATTGACAAAGCGTTTGTCGACGGTCTGCCGGACGACAGCAGCATGGTGCAGGCGATTATCCAGATGGCGCGCAGCCTCAACCTGCACCTTATTGCCGAGGGAATTGAAACCGACGCGCAACGCGCCTGGCTGGCAGAGGCGGGCGTGGAGAGCGGGCAGGGTTTCCTGTTTGCCCCCGCAGTGCCTTCGGATGTCTTTGAAGAACGATACCTTTCTGGTGCTGACAATAACGCAAAAGTGTAATTTTGTTGCTGGCTTGTGCGAGCCAGCTCAAATCTCTTAACATTTGTGTTTCAAATTTGAACTGAGTTTATTTCTGTCCTGTTATGCGGGTGTTATTTTAAAGCCGCAGGTTAACCATAACCTTACAAAGCCTGTGGTTTTTCTTCCCAAGGACACCCTATGAAAACCTCACTCTTCAAAAGTCTTTATTTCCAGGTCCTGACAGCCATCGCCATCGGTATTCTGCTGGGTCACTATTACCCTGAACTGGGCGCGCAAATGAAACCGCTTGGCGACGCGTTCGTTAAGCTCATTAAAATGGTCATCGCTCCGGTGATCTTCTGTACGGTCGTCACGGGCATCGCTGGCATGGAAAGCATGAAGGCGGTTGGCCGTACCGGTGCAGTGGCGCTTCTCTATTTTGAAGTGGTCAGTACCCTTGCGCTGATTATTGGTCTGGTCATCGTTAACGTGGTGCAGCCAGGTGCGGGGATGAACGTCGATCCCTCGACGCTGGATGCCAAAGCGGTTGCGGTCTATGCCGAACAGGCGAAGGATCAGGGCGTGGTGGCCTTCCTGCTGGACGTCATTCCTGGCAGCGTCATTGGCGCGTTCGCCAGCGGAAACATCCTCCAGGTGCTGCTGTTCGCCGTGATGTTTGGCTTCGCCCTGCACCGTCTGGGCAGCAAAGGCCAGCTGATCTTTAACGTGATCGAAAGCTTCTCGCAGGTCATCTTCGGCATCATCAATATGATCATGCGCCTGGCGCCCATCGGTGCCTTCGGTGCGATGGCCTTCACCATCGGTAAGTATGGCGTCGGTACGCTGGTCCAGTTGGGTCAGCTGATTATCTGTTTCTATATCACCTGTATTCTTTTCGTGGTGGTGGTGCTGGGCTCCATCGCCCGCGCGACCGGTTTCAGCATCTTCAAATTTATCCGTTACATCCGCGAAGAGCTGCTGATTGTTCTGGGAACCTCCTCGTCAGAATCGGCGCTGCCGCGCATGCTCGATAAGATGGAGAAACTCGGGTGTCGTAAATCGGTGGTTGGGCTGGTGATCCCGACGGGCTACTCCTTCAACCTGGACGGCACCTCGATATACCTGACGATGGCGGCGGTGTTTATCGCACAGGCGACCAACAGCCATATGGATATTTTCCATCAGATCACCCTGCTGGTGGTGCTCCTGCTCTCCTCTAAAGGCGCGGCGGGCGTAACGGGCAGCGGCTTTATCGTGCTGGCAGCCACTATCTCTGCAGTGGGGCACCTGCCGGTGGCGGGCCTGGCGTTGATTCTCGGTATTGACCGCTTTATGTCAGAGGCGCGTGCGTTAACCAACCTGGTGGGTAACGGCGTGGCAACGGTAGTGGTCGCGAAATGGGTGAAAGAGCTGGATCACAAAAAGCTCGACGATACTCTGAATAATCGTTCAACTGACAGCAAAAATCCTGGCTTATCCTCTTAATCTTGTCACAAATGCCCGTATTCCCTTGTGGGGATGCGGGCTCCTGCGCATAATAACTGTTCATACCTGTCATAATTCGACAAGATTTTTTTTGGGTATATTTCACTTCGGACCGTGACGTTTTGCCGAACGCGCGGTCTAATCGACGTGTTTTCATCGTCATCTTTAAGAGTGAAGCGCGTCGCGAGGCACTCTTTTTTAACCAGGAATGTTGATCAGGGGTTCACATGCAGGGCACAAAAATTCGACTCTTAACCGGCGGTTTGCTGATGATGGCAGCAGCCAGTTATGTGCAGGCAGATGCGCTCCAGCCAGACCCGGCCTGGCAACAAGGGACACTAGCGAACGGTTTTCAGTGGCAGGTGTTAGCCACGCCGCAACGTCCCAGTGACCGTATTGAAATCCGTCTGTCTGTTAATACCGGTTCCCTCACGGAAAGCACCCAGCAAACCGGTTTCAGCCACTTTATTCCCCGGCTGGCGCTCACGCAGAGCGGCAGCCTGCAAGCGGTTCAGGTGCGTTCGCTCTGGCAACAGGCCATCGATCCGAAGCGCCCGCTTCCTCCGGCTGTGGTCTCGTATGACTACACTATGTTTAACCTGAGCCTGCCTAATAACCGCAACGATCTGCTTAAAGAAGCCCTGACGTATCTCTCCGATGCCTCCGGCAATCTGGCGATTACGCCGGACACCGTCAACTATGCGTTGAGCAATAGCGACATGGTGGCGACCTGGCCTGGTGATACCAAAGAGGGCTGGTGGCGTTACCGCCTGAAAGGCTCGACGTTGCTGGGACATGACCCTGCCGAACCGCTAAAACAGCCGGTGGACGCCGAGCAGGTGAAATCGTTCTACCAGAAGTGGTACACCCCGGACGCGATGACGCTGATCGTGGTGGGTAACGTGGACAGCCGCGCGGTGGTGGAGCAGATCAACAAAGCGTTTGGCGATCTGAAAGGCAAGCGTGAATCGCCTGCCCCTGTTCCGACACTCTCCCCGCTGCGTGCAGAGCCTGTCAGCATTATGACGGACACCGTGCGTCAGGACCGACTCTCTGTGATGTGGGATAACGCCTGGCAGCCCATCCGTGAGTCCGCGGCGCTGTTGCGCTACTGGCGTGCCGACCTGGCGCGTGAAGCGCTGTTCTGGCACGTTCAGCAGACGCTCAGTAAGAACAACGTGAAGAATATCGGTCTTGGCTTTGACTGCCGCGTGCTGTTCCAGCGTGCGCAATGCGCCATTAACGTTGAATCACCGGGTGATAAGCTGAATGCCAATCTGGGTGTCGTCGCGAAAGAGTTGGCAAAAGTGCGTAAAGAGGGGCTTTCCGAAGAGGAATTCAACGCGCTTGTGGCGCAGAAAAAACTCGAGCTGCAGAAGCTGTTTGCGACCTACGCGCGCGCCGATACCGATATTCTGATCAGCCAGCGTATTCGTTCCCTGCAGAATCAGGTGGTGGATATTGCGCCGGAACAGTACCAGAAGCTCCGTCAGGATTTCCTGAACGGTCTGACCGTCGAAATGCTCAACCAGGATCTCCGTCAGCAGCTGTCGCAGGAGATGGCGTTGATCCTTCTGCAGCCGAAGGGCGAACCGGAATATGACATGAAGGAACTTCAGAAGACCTGGGATTCCATCATGGCGACCGCGCCGCAGCCGACGCAGGCCGCGACGGCTGATGATTTACACCCGGACGCGACGGATATCCCGCAAGGGCAGTAATGCGTAGACTAACCCTCTCCCTGTGGGAGAGGGTTAGGGCATCAGCCCGCACCCTACTTAAACAGGCATCGCCTCACGCGGAATAATCGCCCCGCGATACTGAATCACCGTGCTGGCCGTCAGATGTCCACGCTGTGCCGCCGCTTCCGGCGTTCCGCCCGTCAGGCGTACCGCCAGATAGCCCGCACTGAATGAATCACCCGCCGCCGTGGTATCAATCACTTTCTCTTTGGCAAGCTTCACAGCCGGGACCTCAATCGCCGCTTCACCCGTAATCGCGACCAGGCACGACTCCGCACCGCGCTTAATCACCACTTCGCGCACGCCAGCCGCCTGCGTGCGTGCAATCACGTCCTCTACTGGTTTCTCCCCCCAGAGGGCGTCTTCATCGTCGAGCGTCAGGAAGGCGATGTCGGTGCATTGCAGCATCTGCTGATAGACCTGCTGCGTCTCTTCACGGCTGGCCCACAGGCGCGGGCGGTAGTTGTTATCGAAAATGACCTTGCCGCCGTTGGCACGGCATTCGCGCAGCAGCGAGAGCAGCTTTTCACGGCTGGTGGGGCTCAGGATCGCCAGGCTGATCCCGCTCAGATAGAGGTAGTCGAAGGTCGACAGCGCTTCGCAGATGGCCGCGGCATCCTCGCTCTCCAGCCAGAATTTGGCCGCGGCTTCGTTACGCCAGTAATAAAACGTTCGTTCGCCGGTGTCGTCGGTCTCAATGTAATACAAACCCGGCAGGCGGTTTTCCATACGCTGGATCAGCGAGGTATCAATATGTTCACTTTGCCAGGCCTCCAGCATCTGCTGGCTGAAGCTGTCCGTCCCCAGAGCGGTAACGTAGTTCACGGTGAGCGCCTCAGGCGCAACCTGGCGGGCAATATAAACGGAGGTGTTTAACGTATCGCCACCAAATCCGCGGCTCACTTCCGCGCCTTTTTGTGACAGCTCAATCATGCATTCGCCAATCACGGCAATTTTTTTAGACATAATCGTGAACCTGAACAGAAGAATGATCAGCAGTGTGCGCTGAGTGAATTAACCGGTCAACTATATTAAAACAACGTTCCATTATTTTATTTGAGCCAGCGCGTGTTCCTGCGCATTTCTGTCATCTTAATTTCATTTTCCCGGTGAATTGAACATAAAGTTCTCAATTGTCGCGCCGATAATCCTGTGACGAGTCCAGAAAGGCCATCCCAACAACAGGACATCTGAAATGAAGTCAGAGCAGGTTATCCAGCGGCTGAGCACCACGCCTGAGGCAAGTATTGAGAACTTGCAGGAGCATCGCTACTGGCTGCAATGTGAGCGTGCGTATACCTATCAGCCGATATACCGAACAGACGGTCGACTGATGGCCATTGAAATTTTGACCGTCGTAACGCATCCCTCAAACCCTACCCAGCGTATCGCACCGGATCGCTATTTTGCCGAAGTGGCCGTTCGCCAGCGTCTTGACGTGCTGGAAGAGCAGCTCCGTATGCTGGCAACGAAGCAGCCCTTTTTCGAACAGCACGATATCCTCGCCTCAGTGAATGTTGATGGCCCCACTCTGCTGGCGCTGCGTCAGAACGCGAAATTGCAGGCGCTGATCGCCACCCTGCCGTGGGTGCGCTTTGAGCTGGTGGAGCATGTCCGCCTGCCGCAGGACTCCTCGTTCGCCTCCATATGCGAATACGGCCCGCTGTGGCTGGATGACTTTGGCACCGGCATGGCGAACTTTTCGGCTCTGAGTGAAGTGCGTTATGACTACATTAAAGTGGCCCGCGATCTGTTCATTATGCTGCGTCAGACCCCGGAAGGGCGGAACCTGTTTACGCTGTTATTACAGCTGATGAACCGCTATTGCCAGGGCGTGATTGTTGAAGGTGTGGAAACGCTAGAAGAGTGGCGTGATGTGCAAAGCTCGCCTGCCGCGGCGGCGCAAGGCTATTTTCTCTCCCGACCGGTACCCATGGATCGCCTCGATAGCGTGATAACTACCCTCTGATAAGCCCGCTTCCCTTTGTCTGGACTATAGTTTTACAGGACAGGTCATCAGGAAAGGGGATAAAAATGACAAGAACAACCAGGGTGATCTCCTGGACAGCAGGGATTTTCTTGTTGTTGATCGTGGTCGTCGCCATTATTATCGCGACGTTTGACTGGAACCGTCTTAAGCCGACCATCAACCAGAAAGTCTCAACCGAACTGAACCGCCCCTTCGCCATACGCGGTGATTTAGGGGTCGTGTGGGAGCGTCAGAAAGAGGAGCCCGGCTGGCGAAGCTGGATCCCCTGGCCGCACGTCCACGCCGACGACATCATTCTCGGTAACCCGCCGGATATCCCGGACGTCACCATGATCCACCTGCCGCGCGTTGAGGCCACGCTGGCCCCGCTCGCGCTGCTGACCAAAACGGTCTATCTGCCGTGGATCAAACTTCAGCAGCCCGACGCGCGCCTGATCCGCCTCTCTGAAAAAAACAACAACTGGACGTTTAACCTTGCCAGCGATGGCGAAAAGGATCCGAACGCCCAGCCTTCCTCCTGGTCATTCCGTCTCGACAATATTCTCTTCGATCGCGGGCGGATCGCCATCGACGATAAGGTCAGCAAGGCCGACGTGGAGATCCTGGTCGATCCGCTCGGCAAGCCGCTGCCGTTTAGCGAGGTCACGGGGACGAAAGCCAAAGGTGACACGGCAAGCGTGGGCGACTATGTCTTCGGCCTGACGGCAAAAGGACGCTACAACGACCAGCCGCTCACCGGTAAAGGGAAAATAGGCGGCATGTTGGCGCTCCGGAGCGAAGGCACGCCGTTCCCGGTGCAGGCGGACTTCCGCTCCGGTAACACCCGCGTGGCGTTCGTGGGAACGGTTAACGACCCGATGAACATGGGCGGCGTCGATCTTCAGCTTAAATTTGCCGGTGATTCGCTGGGCGAGCTGTATGAGCTGACCGGCGTGCTGCTGCCGGATACCCCGCCGTTCGAAACGGACGGGCATCTGGTCGCCAAAATCGACAGCGAAAAATCGTCGGTTTTTGACTACCGTGATTTTAACGGCCGCATCGGCGACAGCGATATCCACGGCTCGCTGACCTACACCACCGGAAAACCGAGACCGAAGCTGGAAGGGGACGTTGAGTCCCGCCAGCTGCGTCTGGCCGATCTCGGCCCGCTGATCGGCGTGGATTCCGGTAAAGGTACGAAGTCAAAAGAGGTGAAAAAGGACATTCAACCTGCGGGAAAAGTGCTGCCTTACGATCGCTTTGAAACCGATAAGTGGAACGTGATGGATGCGGACGTCCGCTTCAAAGGGCGTAAGATTGAGCATGGCAGCACGTTGCCGCTGAGCGACCTCTCGACGCATATCATCCTGAAAAATGCCGATCTGCGCCTGCAGCCGCTGAAGTTTGGCATGGCGGGCGGGACGATTTCCTCCAACATTCACCTGGAAGGCGATAAAAAGCCGATGCAGGGCCGGGCGGAGATTCAGGCGCGCAGGCTTAAGCTGAAAGCGCTGATGCCGAACGTCGAGCTGATGCAGAAGACGCTCGGCGAGATGAACGGCGATGCCGACATTCGCGGCGTGGGGAACTCCGTGGCGGCGCTGCTGGGCAGCGGTAATGGCAACCTGAAGCTGCTGATGAACGACGGGCTGGTGAGCCGCAACCTGATGGAAATCCTGGGCCTGAACGTCGGGAACTACATCATCGGGCAAATCTTCGGTGATGATGAGGTGCGGGTGAACTGCGCGGCGGCCAATCTGGATCTGGTTAACGGCGTGGCGCGTCCGCAGATTTTTGCCTTCGACACGGAAAACGCGGTCATTAACGTGACCGGTACCGCCAGCATGGCCTCGGAGCAGCTTGATTTGACGATTGACCCGGAAAGTAAGGGTGTCCGAATCATCACCCTGCGCTCGCCGCTTTACGTGCGCGGAACCTTCAAAAATCCGCAGGCGGGCGTGAAGCCCGGACCGCTGATTGCGCGTGGCGCGGTGGCTGCGGCGCTTGCGACGCTGGTTACCCCCGCCGCAGCGCTGCTGGCGTTGATTTCGCCGTCAGAAGGCGAGGCGAATCAGTGCCGGACCATTTTGTCACAGATGAAGAAGTAAGGAGCGGCCTGTTTTTGCCGGGTGGCGCTGCGCTTAGCCGGCCTACATTTGAATCGTAGGCCGGGTAAGGCGTAGCCGCCACCCGGCATTAGCTTACAGAGCCTGGTGTTTCGTCTCGTGCGTCAGCAGCAGCGCAATCAGCGTCAGTGCCGCCATGGCCGCCAGATAAACGCCCACATAGAACAGGCCGTAGTTTGCCTGCAGCCAGGTGGCGATATACGGCGCAACGGAGGCGCCCAGAATAGACGAGACGTTATAGGAGAACGACGCGCCGGTATAACGCACTTCCGTCGGGAACAGCTCTGGCAGCAACGCCCCCATCGGGCCGAAGGTCAGCCCCATCAGGCTCAGGCCAATCAGCAGGTAGGCCATCACCAGCGCCGGGCTGCCTGAACCCAGCAGCGGCGGGAAGATGAACAGAGCAAACAGAACGATCAGCGTGGTGATGGTGATCATGCTTGCGCGACGACCGAACTTATCCGCGAGCAGGCCCGCAATCGGAACCATCACGCCAAACCCGATCACCGCCATCATCAACATCCACAGCACTTCGTTACGCGGCAGACCCAGCCCAACCGGCGCGGCGGCGGTACTGAAGGTCATGGAGTAGACGGTCATGATGTAGAACAGCGTATAGGTGGCCAGCATGATGAACGTGCCCAGTATGGTCACGCGGACGTGTTTGGTCAGCAGCGTGCCCAGCGGCACTTTCACCTGCTTGTTCGCCGCGGCCACTTTCGCGAAAACAGGGGTCTCATGCAGAGAAACACGCACGTACAGGCCAATCAGCACCAGCACGGCTGAGAAGACAAACGGGATACGCCAGCCCCAGCTCATGAACTGTTCATCCGTCAGCAGCCAGGAGAGCAGCAGGAACGTCCCGTTGGCGAAGAAGAAGCCAATCGGTGCGCCAAGCTGCGGGAAAGAACCATACAGCGCGCGCTTGCGCGCCGGGGCGTTCTCGGTGGCCAGCAGCGCCGCGCCACCCCATTCACCACCCAGTCCCAGACCCTGACCAAAACGCGCCAGCGCCAGCAGGACCGGCGCCAGAATGCCGATGGTCTCATACGTCGGCAGCAGGCCGATGGCCACGGTGGAGATCCCCATCGTCAGCAGCGAGGCCACCAGCGTCACTTTACGTCCGATGCGATCGCCAAAGTGTCCAAACAGCGCGGAGCCAATCGGACGCGCAACAAACGCGATAGCAAAGGTCGCCAGAGACTGCAGCGTGGCCGCCGTCGGATCGCCCTGCGGGAAGAAAATGTGCGGGAAGACGATGACCGCCGCGGTGGCGTAAATGTAAAAGTCGAAGAACTCGATGGCGGTGCCAATCAGCGAGGCGACGACAACTTTATTTCGCGAATTTACCGGAACGTTTTCGGTTTCTGAGTCGAGTGTGGTGGCGGTTGCTTGCATAATATTTTCTTATTTTTGTCGAACGAAAGGCCATATTACGCACAGCAAAAGCGACATTTCAATCTGTAACAAAGCCGCGACCTGGTGATAAAAGCAACAAAAAGCGGATAATTTTCAGGCCAGCCAAAACACGTCTATGAAATGCTTCACAGATTTTAAATATCAGTCAATAAAACTGGTTTTCGGTTAAATAAAAGTTACGGACTGGATTTATATGCTGAAATGATGAATCGGGCTGAAATTTCAGCCCGGGAGAGGCGTTAACGGTGCGTTTTGCCCGGCATTCGCGGGTCGTCTTTGTACTCGGCAGTGGCGATCCACGCGGCGCAGAACAGGGTTAACCGTGCGAAGAAGTAGAAGAATGCCATTAATCCCAGCACCGAGCCGAACGCCGCGCCGGAAGGGGATTTCACCAGCGACGGCAGGGTGTAGGTCATCACGATTTTAATCACCTCAAAGCCGATCGCCGCGATCAACGTGCCGCGGATCAGCGCCTTCTTGCGGGGACGATGACGGGGCAAGCGCCAGAAGATCCAGAAGAACAGCAGGTAGTTGGCGAAGATGGAAATGGCCAGCCCAATGCTGCGCCAGGCGGGCTTCAGCCATTCGATGTAATCAAGGTAGAGCGCGGAGATGATCATCTGCTGCGCCGAGCCCGCCACGGAGGTAATGGACAGCGTCACGATGAGCGCGACGAGCAGGCCAATCAGCGAAACAAAGTCGCGGAGATACTTCACCCAAATTTTCTCCTGATCCTGCGGCTTACGCTCCCAGACATCGCGCGACTGGGCGCGAATGGCCTCACGCAGGTTGCCCATCCAGTTAACGCCGGAGTAAAGGGCAATCAGCAAACCGACGATACCGACGGTAGTGCGCTGCTGGACGGCGGTATTGATGGTGCTTTTGAGCGTGCTGGCAAGGGTTGGATCACTGACGTTATTCAGGATTTTGTTAAAGATATCCTGCAACAGCGTCGGGTGCGAGGCGAGCACAAAACCGGCCGCCGCAAACGACACCATCAGGATCGGGATCATCGACAGGAAGGAAAAATAGGTGATGGCGGCACCAAACTGGTTTCCCATACGGTCATTAAAGCGTTCGGTCGCACGTATCAGATGCGCAATCATGGGAAACTGCTGAATTCTGGCGATAATGCCGGTGACGGTCCCCAGCGCTTTGCTGGCGGTACCTGGAGACCTGGTCTCTTCCGGCTCGGTCTCCATCTTCTTGATGGGTTCATACTCTAAATGTTGGGTGGGTCGTTGCGGGTTATTTTCCGGCGTCACGCGTCTTTTCCTTTTCGTTTGGCTGGATGTTACTGAATTATAGCTTGCGACTAGTCCACGTAAGCTTTTGTGAGTTCGGTCAGCCACTCCATGAACAGATGTACCCGGCGGGAGAGGTTGCGCCGGTGGGGATAAATCAGGGAGACAGGCATTGGTTCGGCCCGGTATTGCGGGAGAATTTCAATCAGTTTCTTCGCGCGCAGTAAATCTCGCACCCCAACCCGCGGAACCTGAATGATGCCCAGCCCGGCGAGGCAGGCAGCCTGGTAAGTTTCGGTGCTGTTAACAGTTAACACCCCTCCCGTTTTTATCCACTGCGTCGTACTGCCGTTATAAAACTCAAAGCCCTGTGGGCGAGTTCCCAGCGTAGCGGTGTAGTGAATGACGGCGTGCGAGCCTAAATCGTCCAGCGTTTCCGGGTAGCCAAAACGCGCCAGATAATCCGGGCTGGCGCAGTTAATCACCGACAGCTTGCCCAACGGTCGGGCAATAAGTCCTGAATCTTTCAGCGTGCCGACGCGTACCACGCAGTCAAACCCTTCGCGGATCACATCCACCAGACGATCGCTGCTGCTGAGCTCCAGCTCGATGCCCGGATAATGCTGCAGAAAAGCAGGCAGTTTGGGGATGACTAAATTTCGAGCTACGGCGACGGGCATATCCACGCGGAGCCGTCCGCTGATGCTGGAGGGATCGTGCAAAAACATACCGTCCAGCTCATCGAGGTTTGCCAGCAGATCTTTTGCCCGTTCGTAATAGACCATACCGTCCTGCGTCAGGCTGACGCGGCGGGTGGTGCGGTGCAATAGCTGGGTGCCAAGCCGGTTTTCGAGGGCCTGAATCTGTCGTGACACGCTGCCTTTCGGCAACGTTAATGTTTCTGCCGCGCGGGAAAAACTCTCCAGTTCCGCGACGCGAACAAACAGCTGCATTGCGTGAATTTTATCCATAGATATAGCTCATTGTTGTTTGTGCTGAAACAGTGAAGCGTTTTAACTCATCTTTATTGATTTTCTATCACCTAATAAGCTCTTACTCAATCTCCATAACAGCCAAAACGAGGTTTATGATGACTGAACGTATCGCATTAGTGACGGGTGGTAGCCGTGGTTTGGGTAAAAACGCTGCCTTAAAGCTGGCGGCAGACGGCACGGGAATTGTGCTGACCTACAACCGCAGCCAGCAGGAAGCGCTGGACGTTGTGCATGAAATTCAGGAAAAAGGCGTCAACGCGGCGGCATTGCAGCTCAACGTCGGGGATATCACGAGCTTTGAGCATTTTGCCCAACAGCTTCAGGAGACCCTTAAGAGCGTCTGGCAGCGTGAAACGTTCGACTATTTATTGAACAATGCCGGGACGGGTTTATATGCGCCTTATACCGACACGACGGAAGCCCAGTTTGACGAGGCGCTGAACGTTCATTTCAAAGGACCTTTCTTCCTGACGCAGCGCCTGCTGCCGCTGCTTAGCGACGGCGGACGGATCCTCAACGTCTCCAGCGGGCTGGCCCGTTTTACCCAGCCGGGGTCGGCGACCTACGCGGCGATGAAAGGAGCAATGGAAGTGTTGACGCGTTATCAGGCGAAAGAGCTGGGCGCGCGCGGCATCTCCGTCAATATCATTGCGCCTGGTGCGATAGAAACCGACTTTGGCGGCGGACACGTGCGCGACAACGCGGAGCTCAACCAGATGCTGGCGTCCCAGACGGCGCTGGGGCGGGTGGGGCTGCCTGACGATATCGGCGATGCCATTGCGGCACTGCTCAGCGACAAACTGGGCTGGATGAATGCGCAACGTATTGAAGTATCAGGCGGTATGTTCCTGTGAGGTATGCGCTTGAGTAAATCCTTAAGATAAATGTGTCTAAATACTGACAGATATAAAGAACCCCGGGGATTTGTAACGTATCCATTCGTTGAGTTTTTTCTTAAATAATGCCTCTGTAGAATCCCCCTTCGCTATTCTCAGAGGGGAAAAAACGATGCGAGTAATCATGTTTGACAGGCAGTCACTCTTTATTCACGGAGCGATACACAGTCTTCAGAGGTTGATTCCGGAAATAAATATAACTGGGACCTGTCAGGCAGAAGATTTATGGACTCAGATTTCTGCTTCACCGTCGGCTATCGTCATGATTGATGGGAATTTAATTCAGGACGAAGGGAGCACTTTGCTGGAAGCGATCCTGCATCGCTTTCCGGCGATACGTGTGATTCTGATTTTGGCGAAAAAAGAGGCCAAATGTGCTGAGCAGCTGCGGCAGCGAAACGTCATGGCCATTGTTCCCCGAAACGCCAATCCCGAACGGTTTTCCGCCGTACTGGATTCGGTATCCAGAGGGATGGTCTGTTTTCCCGGAGAGTGGGTCAGAGAGCCGACGTCGCCTCAGGCATTATTATCCTTGAGCGAGCGCCAGCGCGAAGTCTTGAAATTGCTGGCGGCGGGGGAGTCGAATAAAGAGATTGGCCGCAATCTGAACATCAGTGCGGCCACGGTAAAAGCGCACCTCGAGGCGCTTTTCCGGCGGCTGGACGTGAAAAACAGAACGCAGGCAGCCATGTATTATACCCGGGCGACGGCCTGAAAAAGCGCGTTTGGGAGCGACGTTATCTCTCCGAAACTGAATATCATCATCACCAGCGCATCATGCTGCTGTTGGGTTAATGGACGTGTCATATTTTCCCGCAGCAGCGCTTCACACAACCGGATATCTTCGCGCAACAAAGTCTCAGCCTCCAGAGGTGTGACAGGGCCGTGAAAATGCTCCTGATCGCGGATAACGTGGCCATAGCCGATAACCCATAATCCTTTTTCGTCACGATATTTTTCCAGAGAAAGACCCTGATGTTTCTTTATTAACGCGATGGCGGCAGAAGATATTTTCAGCGCATGCTCTTTCATATTCATTTCCTCTTAATGGCGACACTGTAGAGGAAATGAGGTACGAGAAATATCCGCCAAATGGCTATTGATCAGGGATTGTTATTCAGATATTCCTGCCGCAATAAACCAAATAACCAGTCATTATGCCAACGTCCCGCAAGGTAATAGCTCTCGCGTAATTCGCCCTCCAGGCAAAAGCGGGCTTTTTCCAGCAGACGTCGTGAGGCGACATTCCCGGCGGTGACGGTGGCGGTAAGTCGACGTATACCGCCCTGATGAAAAGCGTAATCGCAAAGCGCTTTCAGGGATTCAAAGCCGTAACCTTTCCCCTGCGCCTCGGGAGCGAAAAGAAAACCGACCTCAGCGCAATCCTCCTCCCGATGAATATACCCGGTGACGCCCAACGGAGCCCTGGAAGCGGCGTCACGCACGACGAGGCACAGCCAGTGCGCGCTGCCTGGCGTCCAGGGCGTCAGGCGCGAATCAAACGCCTCGCGGATCGCCGCGACGGGGCGGTCTTCCGCCACAAAGCGCATGACGTCGGGATGCTGCTGTAGCGTCAGAAAAAAGGGCCAGTCTTCTTCTCGTAAAGGCGAGCAGTTCAGGCGAGGGGTAATTAAAACCGGCATTCAGATTCTCCTGAAACATTTTAAATGATTTTAGGGTTGTCACTTTATTTCAACAGAAAGTCAGGTATGGTTAACCGCGTATAAATAAAAAGAAAAAAGGCCGTTACGTGCCAATCCGGATGTCTTCGTTGTCGCTTAAGGAAAACAATGACTCTCAGCACATCACATCATATTCGCGAACAGTTCGAACACTGTCTGGCGGTCATTCGCCATGCGTCGGTGGAAATTTTGCTTCTTCTGAATGTACATGCTTCTGAGGGCAAAGATCCACGCTGGTTTCTGGAACAACTGGACAGCGCGCGATTAGCCCTGGGCGGCTGGGGAGCCGTAGCGAAAAAACTCAACCTGAATGATGCCGAGATGTCGGAATTTACGCTCCAGCTGCGCCTGCTGCAGCAGCGCGTGCCGCAGTATGAAAGCGGACAGGATGTGAGTGAAAACCAGCTGATTGCGGCGATGCGCTTTGTCACCGCGCTGGAGCACCTTCGCCTGCAGCAGCCGCTGTTGACCTACAGCACGGAGCTGGCTCCGGGCAGCGAACTCCAGCAGCAGCAGGCGCATAAGCAGGTGCGGGCGATAGAGCTCATGATAAAAGGGCTCATCCAGCAGGCCTGGCCCGATCAGGTAAGGCTGAATAACCATCTCAAGACTTTGTTTAACGCCGACCGCGTACGGCGCTGGCTGAAGTTGGGCGAGATCAACGATGTCCTGAGCGGCATGATGTTCAGCGAACTGGCGCAAATGCTGGTGGATAAAAAAGAGTTCAGCCGCTATTACGCTTCGCTTTTCAGCGACCCGTCCATGCTGACGCTGCTGGTTGAACCGCGTAAAACGCTGCAAACCTTCCTCGATGACATTCGGCAAATTCGCAACAACATCACCGTCCAGAAAACGTTAAGCTCGGCGCAAATCCAGCTGCTGGATAACTACTATGCGCAGATCGCGCGGCCCGTTCAACGCGCGTTTGAAGAGGGGAGAACGCGCGTCAATCCGGCGGGATTCATGGCGGTAGATGCCAGCGAACTGCATACCTTCTGGGAAAAGGCGCAGAAAATGGATCGGGTCACCGGTGGGGATCTGTTTGAAGTCCGTGACACCATTGAAAAGCCGACCCAGCGCGCGCCGCGCACCCCCGAACAACGCGAGCAGCTCATTTCCGGTGCGTTATGGGGGGCGGTTGGCGTTATGGTGATTGCCATCGTGGCGGGAGGCTTCTGGCTGGTGACCAGCAGTAAACCGCAGCCTGCGGCCGTCAGCGCGGCTGAAGCGGCGCCGCCACAGGAAATGCGTGAGACGCCTTCCTCGCGCGAAACGCTCACGCGCATGGGAGTGACCTGGGACGAGAATAATTTCCGCTCGGCCATTAACCGCAACGACACCCGTGTGACCCAGCTCTTTTTGCAGGGCGGTATGGACTGGAAGCTGTCCTGGACCGAAGAGGCGATGTCGGCAGGCTATGACGACGTGCTGGAGCTGATGCTACGCTACCGGCAAAACATGGTGGAGGAGAAGCCGTGTCGGCGCTTCATCAACACGCTCAGCCACGCGATGTCGAACGGCGAGTCTCTGACCTCGGTACGTAAAGAGTACCTCAAAGCTTTCTGCACCGTGCCAGCGGTGGTGAAACGCCAGCAGCACGATCTCGACATGGCCACACGCCGTGCGAAGTCACAGCCGGATGCCACCACCAAAAAATGGCAGTCTATTCAGAGCGCCATTTATGAGGTGATTCGCTGATTTCTCCTCCCTCTCCCCGTGGGAGAGGGCACCAGCCCGCACCCTATTCAAGGCTCCCCATACAACCCAATCAGCCGCCGCACCACGCCGTTCGTCCAGCCGAAACCATCCTGCAGCGGATACTCACCCCCGCCCCCTTCGCGCGGCGTGCTGCTGGCGATGTGGTACTTCTCAATCAGCTTATGATGCGTCTGATAAAAATGGTTCACCGTATGCAGCCAGCTCCAGGCGATTTCATCCCCCAGCGAGTCGTTGCCGTACTGCTTGAACCCCTGGATCGCCATCCACTGCAGCGGCGCCCAGCCGTTGGGTTTATCCCACTGCTCGCCGGTTTCGTACTCGGTCGCCAGAATCCCGCCCGGCGTCAGCAGTCGCGCCTTGACCGCATCCGACAGGCGCTCGGCCTGCTCATGGGTCGCCATGCCGACATACAGCGGCACAATGCTGGCGGCAGAAAACAGCGCCAGCTCTTCGCGTCGCCAGTCGTAATCGCGGTAACAGCCACTCTCCTCGTCCCACAGATAGCGGTTCACTGCCTCGCGGCGATCGCTGGCTTTCTGGCGGAACAGGTCTGCCGTCTCTTTATCCCCTTTCGACGCCGAGATGTTGGCGATTGCGCTTTCCAGCTTGTACAGGAAGGCGTTCAGATCGATGGGGATAAACTGCGTCGTGCGGATGCTGGCGAGCCGCGACGGATCGCGCAGCCAGCGGGAGGAATAGTCCCAGCCGGACGCCGCCCCGGCGCGCAGGTCGCGATACACCTCGTTTGGCGGACGGCCCGAATGGCGGGCAGTTTCCACGTCCTCAATCCACGATTCATCGCGCGGGGTATCACGGTCATCCCAGTAGCGGTTGAGCAACGAGCCGTCCGGCATACGCACGGCGCTGCGGTAGGCCTGGTTAAGCAGGAGCGACTCCGCGCCGTCCATCCAGAAGGCGTACTCCATTTTGAGGTGTTCCAGATAGCGTTTCGCACCGCGCACGCCGTCCTCCTCAAACAGCTCCACCATCAGCGCAAAGACCGGCGGCTGGGAGCGGCTGAGATAATAGGTACGGTTGCCGTTGGGAATATGCCCGTAGCGTTCAATCAGCCAGGCGAAGTTATCCGCCATACATTTCAGCAGATCGTTACGACCGCTCTCCGCCAGCCCCAGCATGGAGAAATAGGAATCCCAGTAGTAGGTCTCGCTGAATCGTCCGCCGGGAACGATATAGGCTTGGGGCAGCGCCAGCAGGGAAGACCAGGGAATATGATCTTGCGGCTCGCGCGTCAGCACCGGCCACAGGCTGTCAATGTGCTCTTTGAGGGACAGACCGGGGTCGGAGACATATTCCGTACTGTAGGTCTCCGGCAGCCAGAAGTGGTTTTCCACAAACTGGCGCAGGTCGAAATCCCGGTGGCGTCTGACCTTGCGGTAGCGGATCAGGATATCCAGCGGATCCATCTTCGGCGCGCAGTCGGGAAAGGTTTTGCTGTCCGTGAACAGGCGCGAGGACTGCACGTGCTCAAACAGTTCAAGATAGCGGTCTGCGGGCGTCAGTGCATCGGAGGCGGGTAGCCCCTCGATCATCTCGGGTTCCGGCTCCGCCTCAATCATTTCATCCAGTTTCAACTCGCAGGGATCGGTCTCGTAGCGCAGCTCTTCTGCAATCTCGAATTCGATGTTCTCGGTAGCCTGTAGTTTCTGGTTGAACATGGTGATAGGGACCTCCGGTTGTGTGTTCAAAAGACAGGTTTATCCGGGCGTCTTATAAGCGTAGACATTCGCTTCGGTAGATGTGGAGGGATATGTGCGGTAGATCACTCTTTTCGGAGCATTCGTTTTGCAACGATTTATGAATGTGAATAAAAAAAGCCCCTCCGGAGAGGGGCTTATGCATTAACGTATGGTGACAAACTCTTCGGCGGCCGTTGGGTGGATCGCCACGGTATTGTCGAAATCTTTCTTGGTCGCGCCCATCTTCAGCGCTACCGCAAAGCCCTGCAGGATTTCATCCATGCCGAAGCCAATGCCGTGGATACCGACAATCTTCTCGTCCGGGCCGACGCAGACCAGCTTCATGCGGCACGGCTGGCGGTGGGAGGTAACGGCGGTATACATCGCGGTAAACGCGGATTTATACACTTTCACCTGGTCGTCGCCATACTGCTCGCGCGCCTGCGGCTCGGTTAAGCCGACGGTGCCGATTGGCGGGTGGCTGAAGACCACGGTCGGGATGTTGCTGTAGTCCAGATGCTCGTCCGGCTTGTTATTGAACAGGCGCTCGGAGAGACGGCGGCCCGCCGCAACGGCAACCGGGGTAAGCTCAACCGCACCGGTGTTATCGCCGACCGCATAAATGCCCGGTACGCTGGTGTTCTGGAATTTATCGACGACGATATAGCCTTTTTCGTCGGTTTTCACGCCGGTCACGCCCAGGTTGAAATTATCGTTCGCCGGTTCACGACCAATCGCCCAGATCAGGCAATCGACGGTCTGGCTGCGGCCATCCTCCAGCTCCAGCGTCAGGCTGCCGTCTGCATTTTTCACCACCGCTTTTGGCACGGCGTTGGTATGCAGGGTTGGGCCTTCGGTGTTCATCACTTCAACCAGCGTATCAACGATCAGCGGATCGAAGCTGCGCAGCGGCGCGTGTTTACGCACGAACAGGTGCGCTTCGGCACCCAGACCGTTAATCACGCCAGCCAGCTCCACCGCGATGTAACCCGCGCCCACCACGGCAACGCGCTTAGGCAGGGCAGGCAGTTCGAAGAAACCGTCAGAGTCGATGCCATATTCCACGCCCGGGATGTTCGGGTGGCTCGGACGGCCGCCGGTGGCGATCAGGATGTGATCGGCGGTGATCGTCTCACCGTTCACTTCGATCGTTTTCGCGTCCACAAAGCGGGCGAAACCGTGGATAACGTCGACGTTATTTTTGCCCAGCACGTTGTCGTACGAGGTGTGAATACGGTCGATGTAGGCGGTACGGCTGGCGATCAGTTTGTCCCAGTCGAAGTGGTTGATGGTGGTGTCAAAGCCGTAGTCCGGGCCATACATATGGATAGCTTCACGGATTTGCGCCGCATGCCACATCACCTTTTTCGGTACACAACCCACGTTCACGCAGGTGCCGCCCAGCGCTTTGGCTTCAATCAGCGCACACTTCTGGCCGTACATGGCCGCGCGGTTGATGGAGGCGATGCCGCCGCTGCCACCGCCGATGGCGATGTAGTCATAATGCTTAGTCATAGCTTTTGTCCTTAATCGTGAATTGCCGCGATTGTATACCTGAAATCAATAGTTTCCACCGATGGCTGCGATTACTCCGGCACGATCCAACTGACGGAGGTATGACCCGTACCGGCTGGCACCAGCGTTTTGTGCAGCCACGGCAGCACGTTGTTCATCTGCGCTTCGAGCTTCCACGGCGGGTTAATGACGATCATGCCCGAGGCGGTCATGCCGCGCTGGTCGCTGTCCGGACGCACGGCCAGCTCGATCTGCAGGATTTTGCGGATGCCGGTGGCTTCCAGGTCTTTGATCATGCGTTTGATTTGCGCGCGCAGCACCACCGGATACCACAGGGCGTATGTCCCGGTGGCGAAGCGTTTGTAGCCTTCGTGAATACCCGTCACCACCGCCTGATAGTCGGTTTTGATTTCGTACGGCGGGTCGATCAGTATCAGGCCACGACGGGAAACCGGCGGCAGCTTGGCTTTCAGCTGCTGATAGCCGTCGGCTTTTTCCACGCGGGCGCGGCTGTCTTTCTGGAATTCAGAACGCAGCAGCGGGAAGTCGCTCGGATGCAGCTCGGTCAGCTGGATGCTGTCCTGCTCGCGCAGCAGCTGGCGGGCAATCAGCGGGGATCCCGGGTAGTAACGCAGCTGGCCGTTGCGGTTGAAGTGGTTCACCACGCCGATGTACGGCTCCAGCTCGGCAGGCAGGTCGTCCTGCTGCCAGATGCGGGCGATCCCTTCCAGATATTCACCGGTACGCTCGGCATGCTCGCCGCTCAGCTGATAACGGCCCGCGCCCGCGTGCGTGTCCAGATAGAGAAACGGCTTCTCTTTCTCTTTGAGCGATTCGATGATCAGGCTCTGAACGGTGTGTTTAAGGACGTCGGCGTGGTTGCCTGCGTGGAAGCTGTGGCGATAACTGAGCATGGGTAATGATATTCCGCTGAATTGACGATTTGCCACAGTTTACAGCAGAACGGCGCAGATTACCCGTAGGCCCGGTAACCGCAGCGCCACCGGGCTCTTTTCCGCCACGTCTGGCATTGAAATCCTCTACACTTAACCCCATTCTAGATCGCATATGCACAGCGCCGGATGCGCGCTTCATTCACCTCTTTCAACAGGACAGCGTTTATGACCAATCCATTACTGACGCCTTTTTCGTTGCCACCGTTTTCTAAAATCCTCCCCGAGCATGTGGTTCCAGCGGTTACGCAATCGCTGGACAACTGCCGCGCGGCGGTAGAAAGCGTGGTCGCGCAGGGCGGGCCGTACACCTGGGAAAATCTGTGTCAGCCGCTGGCCGAAGTGGACGACGTGCTGGGGCGTATCTTCTCCCCGGTGAGCCACCTGAACTCGGTAAAAAACAGCCCGGAGCTGCGCGAAGCCTACGAGCAAACCCTGCCGCTGCTCTCTGAGTACAGCACCTGGGTCGGCCAGCACGAAGGGCTCTACAAAGCCTACCGCGACCTGCGCGACGGCGATCACTACGCCGAGCTGAACACCGCCCAGAAAAAATCGGTCGATAACGCCCTGCGTGATTTTGAGCTGTCCGGGATTGGCCTGCCAAAAGAGAAGCAGACCCGCTACGGTGAAATCGCCGCGCGCCTGTCCGAGCTGGGCAACCAGTACAGCAACAATGTGCTCGACGCCACCATGGGCTGGACGAAGCTGATTACCGACGAAGCAGAGCTGGCGGGTATGCCGGAAAGCGCCCTGGCGGCAGCAAAAGCGCAGGCCGAAGCGAAAGAGCAGGACGGCTACCTGTTAACCCTGGATATCCCAAGCTATCTGCCGGTGATGACCTACTGCGAAAACCAGGCGCTTCGCGAAGAGATGTATCGCGCGTATAGCACCCGCGCCTCCGATCAGGGGCCGAATGCCGGTAAGTGGGACAACAGCCCGGTCATGGCGGAAATCCTCGCCCTGCGCCACGAGCTGGCGCAGCTGCTGGGCTTTGACAGCTACGCTGACAAATCTCTCGCCACCAAAATGGCGGAAAACCCGCAGCAGGTGCTCGACTTCCTGACCGATCTGGCGAAACGCGCCCGTCCGCAGGGTGAAAAAGAGCTGGCCCAGCTGCGCGCCTTCGCGAAAGCGGAGTTCGGCGTGGACGAGCTGCAGCCGTGGGACATTGCTTACTACAGCGAAAAACAGAAGCAGCACCTCTACAGCATCAGCGACGAGCAGCTGCGCCCGTACTTCCCGGAAAACAAAGCCGTTAACGGCCTGTTTGAAGTGGTGAAGCGCATCTATGGCATCACTGCCAAAGAGCGTACCGATATCGACGTCTGGCATCCGGACGTGCGCTTCTTCGAGCTGTATGACGAGAAAAACGAACTGCGCGGCAGCTTCTACCTCGATCTCTACGCGCGTGAGAACAAGCGCGGCGGGGCGTGGATGGACGACTGCGTGGGCCAGATGCGTAAAGCAGACGGTTCCCTGCAGAAGCCGGTCGCCTACCTGACCTGTAACTTCAACCGTCCGGTGAACGGCAAACCTGCGCTCTTTACCCACGACGAAGTGATCACCCTGTTCCACGAGTTCGGTCACGGTCTGCACCATATGCTGACCCGCATCGAAACCGCAGGCGTGGCAGGCATCAGCGGTGTGCCGTGGGATGCGGTCGAGCTGCCTAGCCAGTTTATGGAAAACTGGTGCTGGGAGCCGGACGCGCTGGCGTTTATCTCCGGCCACTACGAGACCGGTGAACCGCTGCCGAAAGAACTGCTGGATAAAATGCTGGCGGCGAAGAACTACCAGGCGGCGATGTTTATCCTGCGCCAGCTGGAGTTCGGCCTGTTCGACTTCCGCCTGCACGCCGAGTTCAGCCCGGAGCAGGGGGCGAAAATCCTTGAAACCCTGGCGGAGATTAAAAAGCAGGTCGCGGTGATCCCTGGGCCAACCTGGGGTCGTTTCCCGCACGCGTTCAGCCACATCTTCGCGGGCGGCTATGCGGCGGGGTACTACAGCTACCTGTGGGCCGACGTGCTGGCGGCGGATGCCTTCTCTCGTTTCGAAGAAGAGGGTATTTTCAACCGCGAAACCGGCCAGTCGTTCCTCGACAACATCCTGACCCGCGGCGGTTCCGAAGAGCCAATGGTGCTGTTCAAACGCTTCCGTGGGCGCGAGCCGCAGCTGGACGCGATGCTTGAGCATTACGGGATCAAAGGCTGATTGTTACGTGAAGATCTGCTTAGTGGATGAAACAGGCGCCGGAGACGGCGCCTTATCTGTTCTGGCCGCCCGCTGGGGGCTGGAACATGATGAAGATAACCTGATGGCGCTGGTGATGACACCAGAACATCTCGAATTACGTAAGCGCGACGAACCGAAGCTCGGCGGGATTTTTGTCGATTTTGTCGGCGGGGCCATGGCGCACCGGCGCAAGTTCGGCGGCGGTCGCGGCGAAGCGGTGGCGAAAGCGGTTGGGATTAAAGGAAGCTATCTGCCGGACGTGGTGGATGCCACGGCGGGGCTGGGGCGCGATGCGTTTGTGCTGGCGTCTGTCGGCTGTCATGTGCGGATGCTGGAGCGTAATCCGGTGGTGGCCGCGTTGCTGGACGATGGTCTGACGCGTGGCTACGCGGACCCGGAAATCGGCCCGTGGTTGCAGGAGCGTTTGCAGCTGATCCATGCCTCGAGCCTGACGGCGCTGACCGATATCACCCCGCGCCCGCAGGTCGTCTATCTCGACCCGATGTTCCCGCACAAGCAGAAAAGCGCGCTGGTGAAGAAAGAGATGCGGGTGTTTCAGTCTCTGGTGGGGCCTGATCTGGATGCGGATGGCCTGCTGGAACCGGCTCGTCAGCTGGCGACGAAGCGGGTGGTGGTCAAGCGCCCTGACTATGCGCCGCCTCTGGCGGACGTTGCCACGACCAACGCGGTGACCACCAAAGGGCACCGGTTTGATATTTATTCGGGAACACCGGAATAAAAAAGCCGGGTGGCGGCTTCGCCTTACCCGGCCTACATTTCGTGCCGCCTGTAGGCCCGGTAAGCGTTAGCGCCACCGGGCTTTTTTGCACTTACTCGTCTTCTTCGTCACGCAGCGGAACAATCAGCATATCCACGTGAACGGTATTAATCAGCTGGCGAGCGGAAGACATCAGCTTGCTCCAGAAGTCCTGATGGTGACCGCACACCACCAGATCCATGTCGTATTTCTTGATCGCATCAACCAATACCTGGCCCAGGTCGCCGCTGCCGCTCAGGGTTTCGGTAATCGGGTAGCCCGCGTTGGTGGACAGTTCGCTCAGGGCGTGGTGCGTCTCTTCGGAGATACGCTTCTGCATATCGCCCAGATTGACGTCGATCAGACCGGTGTAGAGGTCGGAGTAATTCACATCAACGTGAATCAGCGAAACTTTCGCGTTGTAGGGACGTGCCATGGATACCGCTTTATCAACCAGCACTTTGCTCTCCGGGGAGAGGTCTACCGCGATGAGAATGTGTTTGTAAGCCATAGTGTTACTCCTTCCTTAAGTTATCGATGACTAAATGGGAAAGCCGTCGTCTGATGCTTTCATTACGGCCCAGTTAAACATATTTTTCAAGCTTTGGTGTTGATAACGATTAACCTTGTGGCAAAAAAATTAACGGATCTCCTACACTATTAAATGAGCCGTTCGGATATTAAAACGCGAACCGGATCGACTTTTGGTCATTCTTTCACTGAACTGTCTGTCAGGGCATTGGGGTGCGGTAGCTCAGAAGCCTTGCTTCGTGGGCGGACGCCGGGGAGGATGTATGATTAGCACCGTCGCATTGTTTTGGGCGTTATGCGTAGTTTGCATAGTGAATATGGCGCGCTACTTCTCATCGTTACGTGCGCTGTTAGTGGTACTTCGTGGTTGCGATCCGTTGCTTTATCAGTATGTGGACGGTGGAGGGTTCTTCACCTCGCATGGACAGCCCAGCAAACAGATGCGTCTGGTGGGATATATCTACTACCAGCGCTACCGCGATCATCACGATGAAGAATTTATCCGTCGCTGCGAGCGCCTGCGTCGTCAGTTCATTTTGACCAGTGCCCTGTGCGGGCTGGTCGTCGTCAGCATGATTGCATTGATGATTTGGCACTGAGCATAAAAAAAGCGGGTCAGTTACCTGACCCGCTTTTTTGTCGCCTTTAACCGATTAAATCAGCTTCAGCGAAATCCAGTACAACCCGCCAGACAGCAGGATGGACGCCGGAAGGGTGAACACCCAGGCCATCAGAATGTTGGTCACGGTTTTGCGCTGCAGACCGCCACCGTCAACAATCATGGTACCTGCCACGGACGAGGAGAGTACGTGGGTGGTGGATACCGGCATACCGGTGTAGCTCGCCAGACCGATAGACACTGCCGCCGTCATCTGCGCGGACATACCCTGCGCATAGGTCATGCCTTTCTTACCGATCTTCTCGCCGATGGTGGTCGCCACACGGCGCCAGCCAATCATCGTACCGATACCGAGTGCCAGTGCGACCGCCATGATGATCCAGATTGGCGCGTACTCAATGGTATTGAGCATATCGCCTTTCAGTTTCTTCAGGAGACGCTGGTCGTCAGCATTCACGTCTGGCAGCTTCGCCACTTTATCCGTCACATCAGAGATGCACAGCATAATGCGACGCAGCTGACCACGCTGCTCAACGGTCAGTTTGTCATAACTTTCGATATTGCCCAGCATGCCTTTGGCACGTTCCAGCGCGTTAATCGCGTTTGCCGGATGGCAGTGGAATTCGCCAGGCGCAGTCGTGGCACCGGCTTCCGGAGACGGAATTAACTGGTCAACGCCGGTCGCTTTTTTCAGCAGCTCAGGGTGCTGCTGGAAATAAGTTTCAACGTTGTTGACCGCATCGCGGGTACGGGTGATTTCGTAGCCGGAGGCGTTCATGTTAACCACGAAGCCTGCCGGAGCAACACCGATCAGTACCAGCATCACCAGACCAATGCCTTTCTGACCATCGTTCGCGCCGTGTGAGAAAGCCACGCCGATAGCGGAAATGATCAGGGCAATACGCGTCCAGAATGGCGGCTTTTTCTTGCCGTCTTTCTTTTCACGCTCTGCCGGCGTCAGGTGAATACGGGAGCGTTTTTTGGTATTGCTCCAGTAACGACGCAGGATGAAGATCAGCCCGCCCGCCACCACCAGACCCACGATAGGGGAGACGATGAGAGAGGCAAAGATCCCCAGTACTTTCGGGATATTTAACGCATCAACAACCGATGTACCGGTCATGAGGGCGTTGGTTAACCCGATACCGATAATCGCGCCGATGAGGGTGTGAGAACTGGATGCAGGCAGGCCGAAATACCAGGTACCGAGGTTCCAGATAATTGCAGCAAGCAGCATTGAGAACACCATAGCGAGGCCATGGCCAGAACTTACGTTAAGCAGCAGATCTGTTGGCAGCATATGCACAATGGCATACGCAACGCTCAGTCCGCCCAGGAGGACACCAAAAAAGTTAAATACCGCCGCCATAACAACCGCAAGCTGCGATCGCATTGCGCGAGTGTAGATAACCGTCGCTACTGCGTTTGCAGTGTCGTGGAAGCCGTTGATCGCTTCGTAAAACAGTACAAAAACCAGAGCAAGCAAGAGTAAAAGCCCGGTATGTAAATCCAGGCCGGCAAACAAATGTAGCATAGGACGTTACGCCATTTTGAGGACATGAACGCGGCGCATTATCCAGGACAAATGCGCAACGGGCAAAGTGAAATATAGACTTTTTTTGACATACCACCTGATTTGAGAAAAGTGCCTGAAAGGATATTCTTTAAATTTCAATGGAATGGCTTTGTAATATCTTTTTACGCTGGTGTGACCACAGAGGAAACTTTACAATCCGCGGCAGTTAACAAAGAGGGTTTTGACGTGGAAAGGTTTGATGCCGTGGTAATTGGCGCCGGTGCGGCGGGTATGTTTTGTGCGGCAATGGCCGGACAGGCGGGTCGTCGCGTGCTGCTGCTAGATAACGGTAAAAAGCCAGGCCGCAAGATCCTGATGTCCGGCGGCGGGCGCTGCAACTTTACTAACCTGTATGTTGAACCCGCGGCCTATTTGAGCCAAAACCGTCATTTTTGTAAATCTGCGCTGGCGCGTTATACCCAGTGGGACTTTATCGACCTGGTGGGTAAGCACGGTATCGCATGGCATGAGAAGACGCTGGGCCAGCTGTTCTGCGACGACTCCGCGCAGCAGATTGTCGATATGCTGGTGGCCGAGTGCGAGAAGGGCGGCGTGGTCATGCGCCTGCGCACCGAGGTGCTGGAGGTTTCCCGTGACGACCAGGGCTACACGCTGCAGCTCAACGGCGAAACCGTCAGTGCCGATAATCTGGTGATCGCCAGCGGCGGCCTCTCTATGCCGGGGCTGGGCGCTTCCCCGTTCGGCTATAAGATTGCCGAACAGTTTGGCCTGAAAGTCCTGCCTACGCGCGCCGGGCTGGTGCCGTTCACGCTGCATAAACCGCTTCTGGAACAGCTTCAGACGCTGTCTGGCGTGTCTGTTCCCTCTGTTATCACCGCCGAAGACGGCACGGTGTTTCGCGAAAACCTGCTCTTTACCCATCGCGGCCTCTCCGGCCCGGCGGTCCTGCAAATCTCCAGCTACTGGCAGCCGGGGGAGTTTGTCACGGTTAACCTGCTCCCCGATTGCGATCTGGATGCCTTCCTCAACGAGCAGCGTGCGGCGCACCCGAATCAGAGCCTGAAAAACACCCTGGCAATGCAGCTGCCGAAGCGTCTGGTAGAATGTTTGCAGGTGCTGGGGCAGATCCCCGACGTGTCGCTCAAGCAGCTTAACAGCCGCGAGCAGGAAACGCTGGTCGAGACGCTAACAAACTGGCGCGTGCAGCCAAACGGCACGGAAGGCTACCGCACGGCGGAAGTCACGCTGGGCGGAGTCGACACGAATGAACTCTCTTCCCGTACCATGGAAGCGCGGAACGTGCCGGGGCTCTACTTCATCGGTGAAGTGATGGACGTCACCGGCTGGCTCGGCGGGTACAACTTCCAGTGGGCCTGGGCAAGTGCCTGGGCGTGTGCTCAGGCGCTGGCAGATGTCCGAGGACAATAAAGTTGTACACAAAGCACTAAAGTTGTAACCATTCTCAAAAAACGACGCTAATGTTGTATACTTACTGAATGTGTGGTTATAGGGTTGGAGACTATAAAATGCACATATAGGTACGTATCAATGTCGTTTTTAGGGTACGATCATGGCTAGGGGTAGGCGTCTCAAATCCTATTTGGATTATGAAAATGCGCTAGGTGACGGCATAGGAGTGGGCTATGGCCAAAGTTATCAGCCCTGGCTTAGAGCTCAGGACGTTAAATCCCGTGGAAACCGTTCGATAGTCTTTGGCCTTAAGACGTTTCGAAACCATCATCTCCTTTCTTCTGTCGAAAGTAACTTTTTCTATCTGGCTGAGTTTAATGACTCGGTGATTGATATCCGGGAACAATTCCCACTCTTTCCTCTCCGGCTTACCCAACAAATAGCAAATCATCTACATTTTCAACATCCTATGGTGAGGGGAGTAAGAGGAGTACCTGTCGAAGTTCTGAATGTTATGACAACCGATTTTTTACTGACCTTGAGAACTCCTGAAGGCGGACTTCGATACAAAGCTATAGCAGTAAAACATAACGAGAGCATACCTGAACGCGAAGCCCAAAAACTTGAAATAGAGAGGATGTTTTGGCAGTTGATTGATGTTGAGTTTCAAATTTATGTTGGCTCGGAACTCAATAACGTCGTCGGTAAAAACATTTGCTGGGCTACTTCTGTATTAAGAGATGGTTCTGAATTTTATGATAAATATCCTCTTGATAAAATCCTATGGAAGCTTAAACCAGATGTTTATCCCATAGTAGGACTACGTGCAATGATTTCATCAATCTTTGGGGTAGATGCACAAGAAGCGATGATGTTATTGCAGGCAATGATTGGATTAAAAATGATAAATGTTGATTTATCATATCCAATACTCGAAACCGGTCTGATAAAGATAATTTCCAATGACCACTATATAGGACTGAACGCAAATGGATATTATTAGGAATTCAGTCTGGCTCTCTCAAGGCACTGATTTGCTTGCAGAGGGACTTTACCGTGTTTTGGATTTTGACAGAAAGGTCGATTTGTTAATTTTGTTTAAAATAAAATCAGAAAGAACGGGTAAGCCAATCCCTTTCTCATTTCAATGTTTAAATATTATATTGAATCAAATAGCATAACTTGTAAAGATTATATATATCCTTCATATATGTTAGTAGATGAGAAAGAATTAACAGATAAAGACAGAGGAAGGCGAGATGAAAATTACAATATCATTAAAGATCTTGTAGATGACAGAATGTTTCTGTTCGACTATGCATTACATAAAAAGTCGCACCTTTTAATGGATTACTCAAGAAATAAAAAAATATCACAATATACTATCAGAACGCTTCTGGCGTTGTATTGGCGACATGGGCAGGATATTTATGCATTGCTACCCGCATTCTCGAACTGTGGCGCCGCTGGGAAAAGTAGAATCAAACATGAAATTAAACTTGGGAATTCCAAAAAAAAACAGAGCATTACCTAATGAACGATCACGTGTTTTCATTCTTAATGAAAGAGATATAAATAATATTAGAAAATCTCTCATTACGTATCATTATAAAGTTAACGGAGATACGATAAAGAAAACATTAGAGAGACATATTGATTTGTATTTTAGGGATGAAATTAAAACAGCAAACCTAGAAAATAGAGCTCCATATGTTCCTTCTTTAAAACAATTTTCATACTGGAATAAAAAACTCTTCACTAAAGATTTCTCGATAAATAAGAAGAACACGAAAAAAGAAATAGACCTCAAAATGCGGGCGCTTTTAGGTAGTGTGGCTAATACAACTGTTTTGCCGGGTGATGTTTTCGAAATAGACTCAACTGTCGCTGATGTACATCTTATTTCGAGTTTAAACAGACGAAAAGTCATTGGGCGTCCTACTATTTATACAGTGGTGGATCGTGCAACAAGAATGATTGTTGGCCTTCATGTTTCTTTATACCATGCTTCATGGCGAGCCGCCCGACAAGCGTTAGCAAATTGCTTTATGCCAAAAAAAGAATATTGTAGATTATTTGGAATCTCTATTACTGATGATGATTGGCCTTGTTCTCACATTCCATTAACATTGATGTGTGACAACGGGGAGATGATTGGTCTTAAACCTCAGGAAGAGATGACCCCCCTGACAAAACTTGAGTTTGCGCCAGTCGGTAGAGGCGACAGAAAAAGCATTGTTGAACGCTGTTTCGGCATTCTGAATGATGAGGTTATTCATAGGCTTATTGGAACAACACGAAGGGGAAAGATTGTTAAAGGAGAGCCAACACCGCAATCCAGGGCTTGTTTAACGATTCAGGAGGTCACGTCTTTACTGATTCGGGAGATACTTGCACATAATCAGAGAACGTATGAGGAACTGGCTTATATCAATCCCTTACTGATTGAAAATGATCTCGTAATATCACCAAAAAATAGTTGGATGATAAGCTTAAAGCACGGGAGATTCAGCGCAAGAGCCGTTGGGGCCGACGAAGTGATCGCACGATTGTTAATCCCTGTGAACGCTAACATTACCGCCGGTGGGATTCAGTACAATAATCTTTTTTATGAATGTGATCCTGAAATTGCATCAGGTGTCAGAGTATTTGGAAGAACCACTTGTGAAGCAAGAATAGATGACAATTGCGTAGATTATATATATGTAAGATTTGACAAAAATAGCATTTTCAAAAAACATTACCTACTTAAGAAAAGAGATGTATTTAAAGGGAAAGCTCATCTTGATACAGATGTAATGGCTGATTGGGTAGATACTCAAAAAGAAATTAATTTATTTACTCTGGATTCGCTCAGCAATATCAATAATAAAGATGAATTTAACAGGAAAGGTAACGAAAGATTAAATGAAATATACGAATCTCGCCGGGTACATGGTAAAGATATTAAAAAGAACAGGAAAAATGAACTTGATTCATTAGGGCGAACTCATGTTGCTAATGGAAGATCTGAACCCCTACTTCCTTCATCCAGTAATGTTCTGCTTTTGCCTGGCCGGGAGGAGAAACAAAGATGGTTAAAAGGTAAGAAGAAGACTGAGGACGCAGAATAATGAATCTTATACGGCGCGTTTCAGCGATATATAAAGAACAGGAGTTACCTGAGTATCGTGGCAATCCCTTAATTGAAGCACTTCCTGAAGCGCTTACGGAAGATGAAGTACTTCTGGAAATGAGTTATTTCCCCGAAATTGACGAAAAAATCCGCTGGACTGCCCCGGCGAATGTTAGAGAGCAGTATGTCGAACGTATAAAGAAATTCCGTTGCCCTCAAACCAATCTTATCCAGGCTTATAAGATGATCTTACGGGCACTTAGGGAAAGCTATGCAGCTCGTAATCCTTTAAAAAGCGGAACAATTCAATATCTTCATTACTATGGAAATGAGCGTCCTGATATTGAGCCAGAAAGTGGATATTTTAAATCCCAGGCTGAAACTATTACGATAGTTGGAATGAGTGGTTCTGGAAAAACTACCATGATTGAGCAAGTCATGGATCATTTCCCTCAGATTATAGAACACAGCAGCTATAAAGGAGTTTTTCCCGGCTTCAGTAAGCAAATTGTATGGGTAAAGATTAATTGTCCATACAATTCAAGTGTGAGAGACCTTTGTGAAGAGATTTTACAAAAATTAGATGATGCAATTGGTATTGAACGAACTACACCTGAGATTAGAAATGGTGCTCTGGCTCGCCAGATTGCACAAAGAATTAAATCATCATTTTTGGGTATCCTTGTTATTGATGAAATGCAGAGGCTTAAATTTTCAAGAACCGGGGGTGAGAGTAAGTTGATTGATTTTTTACATGAAATTGTAGATTCCATGGGGGTATCTATGGTTTTTTGTGGAAATCATCCTTTTGACGAGACGCTGACAAAGAAAATGAGAATTGCCAGGCGGGCAGAGTCTGGTGGTTACATGAAAATTAAGAATGTTAGATACGATTCACAAGACTGGCAATCGTTTATTCATTATTTATGGCCATTACAATGGACAAATGTTGAAACTCCATTAAATGATGAGTTAAACGAAAAATTATTCATTTTATCTAAAGGCAATATTGGATTGGCTCAGATGATTTATCGGGGGGCACAATTAAAGGTTATCGGTAGCGGCAATGAAATCATCACTGGCGCAGTCTTGTCGGCCTCTGTACCGGTACTCGTGAGTCATACGGAGGAATATAAGGATACTCCACTCCCGGGGGCCGCGACTGAAGATGAGGAAGCTAAATGGCTCTCTGCATCTAATGAGGGTGATGCTTCGGCTAAAATCATGGCAGAGAAGTCCCTAAAGTCTTTGATCCCTGGGGATATAGACAGGCCACAGCACAAGGAATTCGTAGGAAAAATAGACGAGGTTTTGCGCAATTTCGACGAGAAAATACTGTCTCTTGACCACGATCTTGTTATCAACAGAACAGCTGAAAAGAAAAATACCTACGATGCTCTTCAGCGTTGCGGGCTTATAAATATAGATCCACTTAATAAATTGTAATGAGGTAACAGTTCGTAACGGTCAAAGAGAGGTGTGGGAAATGAGAATGTTGCCTGTTTTGCCTGATGAATCCTTGTTCAGCCGGTTTTGTCGGACAACTACCGTGTACGGTATGTCCCCATCTTCTCTGTTAACGATCATTTTCAACAAACCTGATATGAACGTCCATCCAATTCTCAATTCAGGATTAAAGGCTATTTCTCTTCATACATCCGAAAGTGCAGATCAGCTCTGGCATGAACAGACTTTACTCCCTCTTTTTGCCTGGGCACTACCAATCAGTCGTAATGAAATTATGGATTTCAACACGACCCCTGCCAGGCTTAATCGATTGTGCCGCCTTAGTAATTTTTCACTAGGGCAGCGCACACTATTGAAGTTTTGCCCGGTTTGCGCTCGTGAAGATACTTTTCATTATGGTGTTACTTATTGGCATCTGGCGCATCAGCTTCATGGGGTTACAACCTGCCATCGGCATCCGGTAGCGCTTGAAAGCATCCATGTCCCTTCTTCACCGCACATACGTATTGGACTGATGCCTCCTGTTTCGTATACAGAACAACTTAGCAATGAGATAGACTTCGATTTTGCTAAGTTTTGTTATGAGTCCCTAAATATAATCAGAAGAAAAGATATTACACACCCCAATTACATGGATGTACTTAAAAAGTTGAATTTATTATCATTGGATGGAAATTTAAAGAAAAATGTATTCTACGCACATGTTTATGCTAAGTGCCAGTTATTTGGGGAGGGTTCATCGGGACTTATACCAACATCCCTAACTGATTATCATTACTGGGAGCCTATACTCAAAGACAAATGTTGTCAGCATCCCACAAAGCATCTTTTGCTTTGTTATTGTTTGTTAAATACTTGCTGGCCAACGTATGCAGGAAGTCGTACTAATAAAAAGAAAGAAATCTTTAAAAGTCATAAGAAATACAGTTTTCATATAGTTGAAAATAATACTAGTGTTAGCAACCTTGGGAAGGAATTTAGTCGCAGCAGATGTTACATTAAAACACTTATTTATAAAAAATACCTGAGGGCGTTTAAGCGAAACACAAAAATTAATATATTCACTGAATTGCTTATCAAGTCTATGGCTGTAAGGGGGTTTAGTCTGGCATCCATAGCTGAGAAAAACTCATTATCGGAAGGAGCTGTATCCTCTGTAATTTCATCTTGTTACGGTTTATGCTCATGGCGTAAAAAATGTAAAAAAGATTCTTTAAGACGGCGTCATAAGCAGAAAATATTAAGATTTATACATAATCAATCCGTTTCTATAACACGAAAGTTAGTCAAAGAAAGTTGTTATGCAAGTTTCTATTGGCTAAATAAACATGAATGTGACTGGCTTAATTCCTGTCTTCCTAAAACAATACGATGCTATAAAAATAAAAGAGTAGACTGGAGCGAGAGAGATATTATCTCATCATCATTAATAAATGATGTTTTATCTCAGGGGCAGTACTCGATGTCACTTACAAGTCTAGATGCTTTACTGGGAGGGCATGGCTGGCTTTTGAAATACAGAGATAAACTACCAATGACAATGATACTTCTCAGAAAAATGGAACTAATTAAATAAGAGGGAGTTATATGGTTTA
The DNA here is from genome assembly GCF_052983755.1 of Enterobacter sp. CFEC122. Lineage (NCBI taxonomy): Bacteria > Pseudomonadati > Pseudomonadota > Gammaproteobacteria > Enterobacterales > Enterobacteriaceae > Enterobacter > Enterobacter sp. CFEC122. Next base: position 52,094 of record NZ_JBRIQR010000023.1, read on the forward strand.
CGAAAATGAATTGTGGCACAGTTTTCTTCTGCGTTCACAGATAATGTATAACTTATCCAATTGCAGGAACATAATATCAAAGCATGGCGCACTAAGGTACGATGCCTTTCCTCGTTTCGAACTGATTGATATGTACAAATTGCATAGCTTGCAGGATATATATGACATTCTTGCCACTAGAAATGGTTATATACTAACTTCCAATATAGTGTCGTTATCTTCTGGTGTTTACGGGTATTTTAACGCTGTTGAAGATGCCTGTCGGAAAAATTTTCACATAACTAATTCATATCCATTGGTAAACATCTCAAACATTCGTTACTGTCACAAATGTATTGTTGAAGATATACACTCTAAAGGCATTGGTTATCTGCGTCATAGATGGTTGTTTGAATCTAAATGTGCAGTTCATAGTACCAGTTTATATGAGGTTTGTTTTGATAACTATTTGAATGCAGTGAAAGGACTTAGTGACTTAATTATAAGTGGAATAAATCCTCATGGTTATTGTTCCCTTGTGGTTGACGTTTCAAACCCTTTCAAAAATCCAGTGTATATATTACCATGTGCACGTAATAAAATTTTAAAATGGATTTCGGACAATAAAAATATGCTGATTTACTTTCTCTTTGATCTCTTCAAATGTAAGTCGCATTCAAGTTTATCTAAGGTTATCGAAGTCAAGATAATGCATGATAGATATATTTCTGCGGTGTTCAAGATGTTAAGTGAAGTTAATTTTTGTAATTTCAACTCATTTATTTCTGATATTTTTGAGGACGTAAGTTATGCCTCTATCGGACTTGATGATTATTCTGTTAATGTGCATTTTCTCAGGCTAAGGGCTGCAGATTGTAAATTTTGCCAGTTGAATGGTAAATATTTTTGCTCACTTTACAATGTAAAACTTCTTCGCTAATTTCACTTCATTTATAAAATACTAAGAAAGCTAGTTAGATAAGGTTTTATATTTTGACTGGGGCAGGAATAAATTATCACTCATAGAGTTTCCCTGGGGGTTACCACCTGTGTATGATGCCGGTTAGCAACAACGTCTAAAAGACCTGCGATCACGTGGGTCCCTCTCCAGCAAAGGGGCAAGGGGTGCTATATAACGGTGTACTGCTTACCCAATACGGCCTTGTATTTGAAAGATGCCGCATCTTGGCAGGATTCGTATTACAGCCTATAGTCTGTTAATGAGCATTACAGCCTATATGCTGTAAATCCCTGCGTTATGCTTGTTAACTCGTCGATACGGAAGGTCACTTATGAACACTCAATACGCTTTGAAGACTTTGAATCAGTTACGTCCTGTTTTAATCGGCTTTCGCAAAGCCAATGGACTGACGCAAAAAGATGTTTCTGAACGTTTGGGTATAACACAGCAAACTTATGCCCGACTAGAGGCCAACCCTGCAAGTGCGGGTTTTGAGCGTTTGTTTAGGGTGTTCAGCGTCCTTGGAGTGGAGATCGTACTTTCATCCAGGGAACCATTGTCAGATGCAAAGCCCGAATACGGAGCTATGCACAATTATTCTTCACTTCCAGCCAGGCGGGAGAAATGGTGACGCCTGGCGCTTCCCGGTCTAATTTTTCTTCAACAAGATTAACCCCTTAGCGGCCTGAAGTATCAGGTTGCGATAGAGCCTTTCATTTCTTCTGTTATGTTAAATACACCATTTTGAGCTATTTCGCTCGGCCTTAAATTATCTCTTCATTCTTCAGTGAAAATTTTATGTCGATCACATTATCGATGAATTTAGGAAATAATCCGTAAATGAAAATCTATCTTCTTTTAAATTCATCAGTGTCAGTAGCAAATATTACGCATAAAAGAATGGTTATTATTATCATTTAAATTATAAAGCTCATGAGTCAATTCCAAAAAATATAATAAGCATTGAAATCATTACCCGTGATTCTGGAGTTTTAACTTTGCCATGTAACCAACCACAAGTTAGTTTCCGGTGTTTTGAGGGGCAGTAAAGTTCTGAAAGCGCGACCAGATCATAATCCCGAAATGTCGTTAAGATATTCTGAATAACGGTTATCCCTGCTTGTTGGCAGGCATTTGAAAATATATTTTGTATTCAGGTTGCAGCAAAACGCTTTCTTACACACAGGACTTCATATGCGGCTCAGAAAATTAAAACTGAAAAACTTCAGAGGCTACAGAAACTCTACTGAAATCATTATTGATGAAAGCATGACGGGTATTGTCGGTCGTAATGACTTTGGGAAATCAACGCTTCTGGAAGCGCTGGCTATTTTTTTTGAAACAGAAGGAATGAAGGCTGACAAGAATGACATGAACTGTTTCAGCCTAAGAGAAGGGGACGGCCGTTTTGAAATAGCCTGTGAATTTGATGACCTGCCCGATTTTATCATGATCGACGACAGGGTGCAGACCACGCTCGCCTCAGAACATCTGCTGAATGAGGACGGCAATTTTGAAATCGTCAAAACGTTTAAAGCAACGACCTCAGGAAAACCGGAGCAGACCTGCATCCGCTGCATCCACCCGGATGAGGAGCCCCTGAGAAATTTACTGGGCATGAAAATTTCTGAGCTCAAGGCGGTGGGAAAAGAAGTTGAAAAAAATGTGGCGGATAAACGCACTGCATCGTTATGGCGTCAGGCCATCAGGGAAGCCGCAGCCCCCTATACCTGTTCGGAAATTATGCTGGATGTCGATAAAGAGTTCGGAACCGACACAAAATCATTATGGGGTAAGATCCTCGATTTGCTGCCCACGTATGCGATTTTCAAAGCCGACAGGGAAAGCAGCGACGGGGATTCCGAAGCTAAAAACCCCTTACAGCAGGCCGTAAAAGACGCTCAGGCTGCGCTGCAGGACAAAATTACAGCGCTGGAAAATGAGATTCAGGACAGCGTCCTGGATGTCGCACAGAGAACGCTGGATAAATTACGTGAAATGGCCCCCGAACTCGCCAGTGAACTGACTCCACGATTTAAGGAGAAACCCAAGTGGACCTTCAATTTCACCCTGGACGGGGAAAATGGCATCCCCATCAATAAGCGCGGCAGCGGGATAAGGAGGCTTATCCTGTTGAATTTTTTTCGGGCTGAGGCTGAAAAGAATGTCGCGGGGACGCCCAGAAATGTGATTTATGCCATAGAGGAGCCTGAAACGTCACAGCATCCGAACTATCAGATGATGCTGATGAAAGCGTTACTGGCACTGGCAGGCCAGCCGCACCGTCAGATTATCGTCACCACCCATGTCCCGGCGCTGGCCGGATTAATCCCTGTCGAAGGCGTACGTTATGTTACCCGAAATGAGGCGGGTGAACCCGTAGTAAAAATGCCGGATGACGCAGTGCTGAAGGAAGCCACTGAAAGCCTGGGGGTGCTGCCAGAGACCGGTATGGAAAGGGCGCAGGGGATTGTTCTGGTAGAGGGAAAGTCGGATGTTACTTTCCTGAGGCATGCGGCCAGTTCATTAAAACAGTCAGGTGCGCTGCCAGCCTCTCTGGAGGACGTGAAAATAGTGCCAGTCCTCATAGGAGGGTGTGGTAGCGTCAAACACTGGGTTACATTGAATCTGGCCAAAGATCTGGGGCTTCCCTGGTGCGTATTTCTGGACTCCGATATTGGGGGAGACCCTGCACAGGTTCTGTCCATCCAGAAGCGTAAAAAAGAAGTAGAGGAGGCCGGTAAGGTATTTTTCGCTACGCGCAAACGTGAGATAGAAAACTATCTGTGCCCGGATCTTATCGAGGAAATTACTGGTGTAGCCGTCACGTTTACGGACACCTGTGACGCTAAAAAAATAATCGGCCGGGCTGTGGGAATGAAACCCGATAATGTACTAGATAAATTCTGGCCTCAGATGACATCAGAAAGAATCATCTCAAGATCAACCTATCATGACGGAACGCAGGAGAGAAGCGAGCTGGTTGAGATCCTGAGCGACATTGTATCCATGACGAGATAATGTATTAAATAAGCATCTCAGGTGCATATATTCCGGTCCTCAACAAAGGACCGGAGTACAGAGTAGTAAAAACCCGAAATTAATCGGGTTTGAATTATATAAAGATTAACCGACTCCCGCGCCCAGGAACGATGTAAAATCACGCTTGTCGTGACATTTCTACAATGTTTACTTTTGACTATCAAGCCATTTATTCATCTGCTCAATTTCACCTTTTTGAGCTTTAATGATGTCCTGCGCGAGCTTTCTCATTTTCGGATCTTTTCCGTATTTGAGCTCGGTCTCAGCCATTGCTATTGCCCCTTCATGGTGCGCTACCATGCCTTTCGCAAAAGCCTTGTCGGGATCGGACTCATTTACGGCAGCCATCATTTTGTCATGCATGTCTTTCATGCCAGCCATATATTCCTGTGACGAAGCCGAGGTAGACATATCAGTCATTTTCATTTCTGAATGTTCTGCTGAAATCGCTGGCAGGGATAACATTAATACTGCAAATAAAGTGTTTCTGGCTTTCATAAAAAATATCCTTTTAGCGTTGATGCCCGTTAACTGTAGCAGAATCTGATAAAAATGCCCCCTGTAGGGGGCAAAGATGTTGCCATATATCCGGTTACGGAAAAATCTATCAAGGAAATAAGGACAGCACAGATACTTCCCTCGCCGTCAGCCTGCACTGAGCATGCGACGATGCGCTTCGGCCATGGCCTGATGTGGGCCAGACTGACCGTTATTCATAAATTCATGGGCAACTGCAGCTCTTTCATGCTCATTCATTGCCGCTAATGACTTCGACGGCCCGGTAGGGGAAACGGTCTGACTTCCCATCATCCTCTGATGACTTTCCACCATTTTCTGGTGCGCATCCGCCGACCCGTTCGTCATGGTTTCATGAGCAATAATGGCCTGTTCATGCTGGTCCATACCGGCCATACGAGGTGCAGTCCCCTGGATCCCGACAGGAGCCGCAGCAGACTGCATCTGGTGAGCAGGTGCCTGTGCATTGTTGACCCGCTCATGGATATTCACGGTTTCAGTGGCCCAGGCCGAAGAAATTAAGCCAAAGCCCAGCAAGGATGCTAATACGATATTTTTCATGATAACTCTCCATTTCTTAATTAGTGATGTCCGGGGGAGTACAACCGGTGTTTTCAGTTCCATAACTGAAACAGGTTCGGAAGTGTTTATTTCTCCGGGAGGGGACTGGATATTCATTTCCTGGCGTCCACTGACGCCGGATATTGATAAAGCAATCCAGCCTTCCTGATAAGTTGCACTAATTATATCGAATGGCTTCTGTTTGCTGCATGACAGGCTAATGACATCTTTGTCATTTAAATCTTTATTCCCAGCACTGGGTGTCCGGAATCATTTTCTCCAGTCTGGGCACGGATAAGATAAAACGCGTTGAGTGTACGTCCGATTCCACCTGCACTCTTCCGTGATGTGCTTCCACGATTGACTTCACAATCGCAAGGCCGATGCCGCTGCCTTCTCCTTTTCGTTGTCTGGACGGATCCACCCGATAAAAACGGTCAAACAACCTTGATAAATGCTCTTCAGGGATTGGTTTCCCCGGATTTTCAATCACAAGGTCAAAAAAGCTCTCCTGCTCTCTTATTGAGACGGTGATTGCCTGTCCCTCCGGGGTATAACGCAGGGCATTGGATAACAGATTATTGATCGCCCTTCTGAACATTTGTGGATCTCCCTCAACCAGGCAGGGCATCCCGTTAAATTTGAGCGTGATATTGCGTTCTTCGGCCCAGGCTTCGAAAAACTCGAAGACTTTCATGACTTCCGCTCTGAGGTCAAACATGACCCTGTCAGGTATCAGCTGATTATTATCTGCCTGTGCCAGGAACAGCATATCGCTGACCATTTTGGTCATCCGGTTATACTCTTCAAGACTGGAATAGAGGACATCCTCAAGTTCCCTCTGTGTTCGATCCTGACTCAGTGCGATTTCAGTCTGCGTCACCAGATTGGTGATGGGCGTTCTGATCTCATGCGCGATATCGGCAGAGAAATTGGCCTGGCGGGTAAAGACATCCTCAATCTTTCCAATCATATGATTGAACGAGATAACCAGTTGCTCCAGCTCAATGGGAACGCGTGTCGGTTCCAGTCGCGCATCAAGATTCTCGGAGGTGATGTTTTTAATGGCATTGCTGACATTACGAAGGGGCAGGTGCCCCTGACGGACAGCGATTCGAATGATCAGAACAATCAACAGGCTTATCACGACGGCAATCGCAATCAGGTTCTTTTTCAGCGCATCGAGGTAATGGAGATGGAAATTAATGGATAGGCCAGTCAGCATGACATAGTTCTGCTGTTTGCCCTGAAATATCGCCTGACCAGAGGAGGCGATAATCCTGTATGTTTCCATCTTCATTTCGGACCCGGTATCCATCGGTCCCGCAGGATCCTCCACCGTCCAGAGAAAGACATCCCGTGCGCGGCTGTGCTCGCTAAAATCTGCTGAATTCACTGCCGGGCGTAGTGCCGCCCCCTGAGCTGAGCTAAAGAGCACTTCCCCCCTGGGATTGAGGAGCAAAAGGGCAACGTTGCGGTAGCTGGCAATTGATTCCTTTATTTTGCTTATTTTTTTATCATCCGGATCCACCGGGGACTGCAGTATACGGTTCAGTGTGGTGCTGATTTGTTGAAGATCGCTGACATCCTGCTCGGCAAAATGATTTTCAACAGAATGCAGCATAAACCAGGTGAATGCGATAAAAGCCAGTATCGTGGACAGGCTGATAAAAAAGGTCAGCCGCAGAGCGAGTGAGAAAGGGCGTCTGGAAGGTTTGCTATGCATCCGGGACCTCCAGCATGTAGCCCACGCCCCGGACTGTCTGGATCAGCTTTGTCTCGTAATCGTTGTCTATTTTAGCGCGGAGTCGCTTTACTGCGACATCGATCGCATTAGTGTCGCTGTCAAAATTCATGTCCCAGACCTGAGAGGCAATCAGGGAGCGGGGAAGAACCTCTCCCTGATGGCGAATGAAGAATTCCAGCAGGCTGAACTCTTTACTGGTGAGCACAATGCGGTTTCCGGCGCGACTGACTTTTCTGGATACGAGATCAATCGAGAGGTCAGCCACCTTAAACTGGCTTTCCGTGATCATCGTGTTTCCCCGCCTCAGAAGGGTTCTCACCCGGGCGAGCAGTTCGGCAAACGCAAAGGGTTTAACCAGATAATCGTCCGCACCCAGTTCCAGTCCTTTGACCCTATGTTCGATCGTGCCGAGGGCTGTCAGCAGTAAGACCGGCATACCCTTTCCGGCAGTGCGCAGCATGCGGATGATATCCCAGCCGTTCACATCAGGTAGCATGATATCCAGAATGACTAAATCATACTCGGCTGTCATGGCGAGATGATATCCGGTAAGACCATTATCAGCGTGATCCACTACGAACCCTGCCTCTGTAAGCCCTTTGCTGAGATATTCACCTGTTTTAATTTCGTCTTCGACGATCAATATTTTCATCTTGCTCCCCGGCTGGCTGCTAATGTCATTCTATTGCGCCCACGATCGTTATCAACGGATTACAGCAAAAATGACAACATTGTCATTATCCTGTCACCCGGCAAACAGAGAGCGTTAGGTAAAGTACCCCTATCAATACTCTGGACTTCATTTGAACCATTTACCAGGTCTGCCTGGACGAGAAGCGTTATGTTCAAATTAAAATTACTCAGCATTAGCACGATATTCATCCTGGCAGGCTGCGTGTCGCTTGCGCCTGAATATCAGCGGCCCGCAGCACCGGTACCCCAGCAGTTTTCACTGTCCCATAACAGCCTGACGCCAGCGGTAAATGGCTATCAGGATACGGGCTGGCGTAACTTTTTTGTCGATCCCCAGGTTACCCGGTTGATCGGTGAAGCTCTGACTAATAACCGTGATTTGAGAATGGCTGCCCTGAAGGTTGAAGAGGCCCGAGCCCAGTTCAACGTCACGGATGCAGATCGTTATCCCCAGCTGAATGCCTCATCCGGGATAACATACAGCGGTGGTCTGAAAGGTGACAAGCCGACCACACAGGAGTACGACGCGAGACTGGAGCTCAGCTATGAGCTCGATTTTTTCGGCAAACTTAAGAACATGAGTGATGCTGATCGCCAGAACTACTTTGCCAGCGAAGAAGCCCGTCGGGCCGTACACATCCTGCTGGTATCCAACGTTTCACAAAGCTATTTCAGCCAGCAACTGGCGTACGAACAACTTCGTATTGCGCGGGAAACGCTGAAAAATTATCAACAGTCCTATGCTTTCGTTGAGCAGCAGCTCGTGACCGGGAGTACGAACGTTCTGGCACTTGAACAGGCGCGAGGACAAATCGAAAGTACCCGCGCCGAAATAGCCAAACGAGAAGGCGATCTGGCTCAGGCAAACAATGCCCTGCAACTGGTGCTGGGAACGTACCGCGCACTTCCGTCAGAAAAAGGGATGAAAGGCGGGGAGATAGCCCCAGTAAAATTGCCACCAAATCTGTCTTCACAAATTTTGCTGCAGCGACCGGATATTATGGAAGCGGAATATCAGCTGAAAGCGGCTGATGCCAATATTGGCGCAGCGCGAGCGGCCTTTTTCCCCTCAATTACCCTGACCAGTGGTCTTTCCGCAAGCAGTACGGAGCTGTCCAGCCTGTTTACGTCAGGAAGTGGAATGTGGAATTTTATCCCTAAAATTGAAATTCCTATATTTAATGCTGGCAGGAATAAAGCCAATCTGAAGCTGGCTGAAATTCGCCAGCAACAGTCGGTGGTTAATTACGAACAAAAAATTCAGTCAGCCTTTAAGGATGTTTCCGACACGCTTGCGCTGCGCGACAGCCTTAGCCAGCAACTTGAGTCACAGCAGCGTTATCTTGATTCACTTCAGATAACTCTCCAGCGTGCCAGAGGATTGTATGCAAGTGGTGCTGTCAGTTACATCGAAGTGCTGGATGCAGAACGTTCCCTCTTCGCTACCCAGCAAACCATTCTCGATCTTACCTATTCCCGGCAGGTTAACGAAATTAATCTGTTTACCGCGCTGGGTGGCGGTTGGGTAGAGTAAATTTATTTAATTAATCAGGAAATTAAAATGCGTAATTCACTTAAAGCCGTTTTATTTGGTGCCTTCTCTGTCATGTTTTCTGCCGGTCTTCATGCTGAAACACATCAGCATGGCGATATGAATACTGCCAGTGATGCTTCGGTACAGCAAGTTATCAAGGGCACCGGTGTCGTTAAAGACATTGATATGAATACTAAGAAAATCACCATTTCGCATGAAGCAATTCCAGCGGTGGGCTGGCCTGCAATGACCATGCGCTTTACTTTTGTTAATGCAGACGATGCTATTAATGCCCTGAAAACAGGCAACCATGTCGATTTCTCGTTTATTCAGCAGGGCAATATCTCCTTACTCAAAAGCATTAACGTGACGCAGTCCTGATTGGCTGTCCGGAGCGATTACATCCTGTGCGCCTGTACATTCACATAGGTATATGTGTGAGTTAACCGTCAGGCGCATATGCCAGGTGTTTTGATTTTTTAGCGGAAAATTGTATGGCTTCTTTAAAGATAAAATATGCTGCAATAATTATCAGCAGCCTCATAGCAGGGGGGCTGATATCGGTTACTGCCTGGCAGTATGTAAACTCAGCACAAAAGACAGAAAAAACAGAACAAAAGGCACCGGAACGAAAGGTGCTTTTCTGGTATGACCCAATGAAACCGGATACCAAATTTGATAAACCCGGAAAATCGCCCTTTATGGATATGGACCTGGTGCCAAAATATGCTGATGACAGTGGCGATAAAAGCAGTGGCGGGATCCGTATCGACCCAACCCAGGTTCAGAATCTGGGATTAAAAACGCAAAAAGTCACGCGAGGAATGCTGAATTATTCTCAGACAATCCCGGCTAATGTCAGCTATAACGAGTATCAGTTTGTTATTGTGCAGGCGCGTTCTGACGGGTTTGTCGAAAAAGTCTACCCCATGACGATTGGCGATCATGTGAAGAAGGGGACGCCACTTATCGATATTACCATTCCGGACTGGGTGGAAGCACAGAGTGAATTCCTTCTGTTATCCAGCACCGGTGGTACTTCCACGCAAATTAAAGGCGTTCTGGAACGGCTTCGCCTGGCAGGTATGCCGGAAGAGGATATTCAGAGACTGCGTTCTACCCGGAGCATTCAGACCCGTTTTACCATTAAAGCACCTATTGATGGTGTCATTACTGCATTTGACCTGCGCACCGGCATGAATATTTCGAAAGATAAGGTGGTGGCTCAGATTCAGGGAATGGACCCGGTCTGGATCAGCGCTGCAGTGCCAGAATCTATCGCCTATCTGCTGAAAGATACGTCGCAGTTTGAAATTTCGGTACCGGCTTATCCGGATAAAACATTCCATGTCGAAAAATGGAATATTCTTCCCAGCGTGGATCAGACAACCCGTACGCTTCAGGTCCGTCTCCAGGTTTCTAATAAGGATGAGTTTCTCAAGCCGGGCATGAATGCCTATCTGAAACTGAATACCAGAAGCCAGGAGATGCTGCTGATACCAAGCCAGGCCGTTATCGATACCGGCAAAGAACAGCGCGTGATTACTGTTGATGATGAAGGCAAGTTTGTGCCGAAACAGATCCACGTTCTGCATGAGTCACAGCAACAGTCCGGCATCGGCTCCGGCCTGAATGAAGGCGATACCGTGGTGGTCAGTGGCCTGTTCCTCATTGACTCTGAAGCCAATATTACGGGCGCACTGGAACGTATGCGCCACCCTGAAAAAACAGAAAGCAGTATGCCAGCAATGTCTGACCAGCCTGTAAATATGCATTCAGGGCACTGAGGAGACGACGATGATTGAATGGATTATCCGGCGCTCTGTCGCCAACCGTTTCCTGGTCATGATGGGGGCCCTGTTTCTCAGCATCTGGGGCACATGGACGATTATTAACACGCCTGTCGATGCCTTGCCTGACCTGTCAGATGTGCAGGTCATTATCAAAACCAGCTATCCCGGCCAGGCCCCGCAGATTGTAGAAAACCAGGTCACCTATCCACTTACCACCACCATGCTGTCCGTGCCTGGCGCAAAAACCGTGCGTGGTTTTTCACAGTTCGGTGATTCGTATGTGTATGTCATTTTTGAAGACGGCACCGATCTGTACTGGGCCCGTTCCCGCGTGCTGGAGTACCTGAACCAGGTACAGGGAAAACTGCCCGCCGGTGTGAGTTCTGAAATCGGTCCGGACGCCACGGGGGTGGGCTGGATATTTGAATATGCCCTTGTCGATCGCAGCGGAAAACACGACCTTTCAGAACTGCGTTCTCTGCAGGACTGGTTCCTGAAATTTGAGCTGAAAACCATCCCGAACGTGGCTGAGGTCGCTTCGGTTGGCGGCGTGGTGAAACAGTACCAGATTCAGGTCAATCCGGTAAAATTGTCTCAGTATGGTATCAGCCTGCCCGAAGTGAAACAGGCCCTTGAATCGTCTAACCAGGAGGCCGGTGGCTCATCCGTTGAAATGGCCGAAGCTGAGTATATGGTCCGTGCCAGCGGTTATCTTCAGAGCATTGATGATTTTAATAACATCGTCCTGAAAACAGGCGAGAACGGCGTGCCGGTTTATCTGCGGGATGTTGCCCGCGTGCAGACCGGGCCTGAAATGCGGCGTGGTATTGCCGAGCTGAACGGCCAGGGCGAAGTCGCTGGCGGCGTGGTGATCCTGCGGTCGGGTAAAAATGCACGCGACGTTATCACGGCAGTGAGGGATAAACTTGAGACGCTGAAGGCCAGCCTGCCGGAAGGCGTTGAAATCGTGACCACCTACGATCGCAGCCAGCTCATCGACCGGGCGATTGATAACCTCAGTTCCAAACTTCTGGAAGAGTTTATCGTGGTGGCCATCGTCTGTGCCCTGTTCCTGTGGCACGTACGTTCTGCCCTGGTGGCGATTATCTCTCTGCCGCTTGGTCTGTGTATCGCCTTTATCGTCATGCACTTCCAGGGACTGAACGCCAATATCATGTCGCTGGGAGGGATAGCGATTGCCGTCGGTGCGATGGTGGATGCCGCCATTGTGATGATTGAGAATGCGCATAAGCGGCTTGAGGAGTGGGATCATCAGCATCCGGGTGAGCAGATTGACAACGCCACCCGCTGGAAGGTGATTACCGATGCCTCCGTTGAAGTGGGACCCGCACTGTTTATCAGCCTGCTGATCATCACCCTGTCCTTTATTCCTATCTTTACCCTGGAAGGTCAGGAAGGACGTCTGTTTGGCCCGCTGGCATTCACGAAAACGTACTCCATGGCGGGCGCGGCCGCGCTGGCCATCATCGTCATTCCGATTCTGATGGGATTCTGGATCCGGGGGAAAATTCCTGCAGAGACCAGTAACCCCCTGAACCGGGTACTGATCAAAGCGTATCATCCATTGCTGTTGCGGGTTCTCCACTGGCCAAAAACAACCCTGCTGGTTGCGGCCTTGTCCATTTTCACCGTTATCTGGCCGCTGAGCCAGGTGGGCGGTGAGTTTCTGCCGAAGATTAACGAGGGCGACCTGTTGTATATGCCGTCGACCCTGCCGGGTGTCTCTCCGGCTGAAGCTGCAGCGCTCCTGCAGACGACGGACAAGTTAATCAAAAGCGTTCCTGAAGTGGCCTCTGTATTTGGCAAGACCGGTAAAGCAGAGACCGCCACGGATTCCGCACCGCTCGAAATGGTTGAAACCACGATCCAGCTCAAACCTGAGGATCAGTGGCGTCCAGGCATGACGATTGACAAGATTATTGAAGAACTCGACAGGACCGTCCGTTTACCGGGGCTGGCAAACCTCTGGGTGCCGCCAATCCGTAACCGTATTGATATGCTCTCAACCGGGATCAAAAGCCCGATAGGTATCAAGGTGTCCGGAACGGTTCTGTCCGATATCGATGCAACGGCGCAGAGTATCGAAGCGGTCGCCAAAACCGTACCCGGCGTAGTGTCTGCTCTCGCAGAGCGACTGGAAGGCGGGCGCTACATTGATGTGGATATCAACCGGGAAAAAGCCTCCCGCTACGGAATGACGGTGGGCGATGTGCAGCTGTTCATCTCATCAGCCATCGGCGGCGCGACGGTAGGGGAAACGGTTGAAGGCGTGGCCCGGTACCCGATTAATATCCGCTATCCGCAGGATTACCGGAACAGCCCGCAGGCCCTGAAACAGATGCCGATCCTGACCCCGATGAAGCAGCAGATCACGCTGGGCGATGTTGCGGATATTAAGGTCGTTTCCGGGCCGACTATGCTGAAAACGGAAAATGCCCGTCCAGCCAGCTGGATTTACATTGACGCGCGCGGCAGGGATATGGTGTCGGTGGTTAATGACATTAAAACGGCGATCAGTCAGAAAGTGAAACTGAGACCGGGTACCAGCGTGTCATTCTCCGGACAGTTTGAACTGCTTGAGCATGCCAACAAGAAACTGAAGCTGATGGTGCCGATGACGGTGATGATCATCTTCATCCTGTTGTATCTGGCATTCCGCCGGGTTGATGAAGCCCTGCTGATCCTGATGAGCCTGCCGTTCGCCCTGGTTGGCGGGATATGGTTCCTGTACTGGCAGGGCTTCCATATGTCTGTCGCAACCGGAACGGGGTTTATCGCTCTGGCCGGGGTGGCAGCAGAGTTTGGCGTGGTCATGCTGATGTATCTGCGTCATGCCATTGAAGCGCACCCGGAATTGTCCCGTAAAGAGACGTTCACACCGGAAGGCCTTGATGAAGCCCTCTATCATGGTGCCGTACTGCGTGTCCGGCCGAAAGCCATGACCGTGGCGGTGATCATTGCGGGTCTGCTGCCAATACTCTGGGGAACCGGTGCAGGTTCAGAAGTCATGAGCCGTATCGCGGCACCCATGATTGGTGGGATGATCACGGCTCCGCTGCTGTCCCTGTTCATTATTCCTGCCGCCTACAAATTAATCTGGCTGCGCAGACATAAAAAAAGCGTGTCCTGAACCTGAAAGGGCACCCCCTGTGGGTGTCCTTCTTTACTGATTCACCCTGACGTCAGGGTTTAAATCGATAATATACAGAGGTGAGTATGAAAAAAGTGGTTCTGATGGCGCTGGCTCTCGGCCTTTCACTGCCCGCGATGGCGAGTGAAAAAGTGATTGATATGTACAAATCTGAAAACTGTGGCTGTTGTTCCCTGTGGGGCAAGGCGATGGAAAAAGACGGGTTTGAAGTACGAACTCACGTCATGAATGATCAGGCGCTGTCAGCCCTGAAAGAAAAGCATGCTATTCCTGCAGGACTGCGAAGTTGTCATACCGCGGTTGCCGGTAATTTGATCATTGAAGGCCATGTGCCTGCGACAACGATACATAAGGCAATGCAGTCTGGTTCAGGTATATACGGTCTCGCCACCCCCGGTATGCCAGCAGGAAGTCCTGGAATGGAGATGGGAGCCCGAAAAGAGGCTTACGATGTTATCGCATTCTCACCGGATGGAAGTAAAAAAGTCTTCCAGCGAATCGAATAGTCAGCGGAACGGCTGATAACGGGACGCCGGTAGCAGGCACTCCTGTGCCGGCGATATTCGTGGTAATCGCATCCATGACATACCCTGAAGACAGAAGATGCTTCGGTATGCATAAGGAGAGTTACTGTGAAAAATGACAATGCAGTGCAACACAACAACCAGACTGCTTCTGAGCAGACATTATCCCCGGACGAGGGCCACGTATTGCATAAGGTGAGAGATCCCGTGTGCGGGATGGCCATCCTGCCCGACAGGGCGCACAGCAGCATTCGATACCAGGACCATCAACTTTATTTCTGCTCCGCCAGCTGTGAGAGTAAATTTAAAGCCCATCCCGATCGTTATCTTACCGAAGATGCCAGTGAACATTCCCATCACCATCACCACGATCATCACGAAGTCAGCCCTGATCAGATAAAACAGCCTCACCACCAGGCGGAAAAAGAGAATTCTGAAGGTGTGTGGACATGTCCGATGCACCCGGAGATACGCCGCAGTGGTCCCGGAAGCTGTCCTGTCTGTGGAATGGCACTGGAGCCGCTCGTAGCTACGGCATCCACGGGGCCGAGTGATGAACTTCACGACATGACAAGACGCTTCTGGCTGGGGTTGTTGCTGGCGTTTCCGGTTCTGGTACTCGAAATGGGATCTCATCTGTTTCCCGAGTTGAGGAATACAGTACCGCCACAGTACAACACATGGCTGCAGCTGCTTCTGGCCTCCCCTGTCGTGTTGTGGTGTGGCTGGCCATTCTTCGCCCGGGCCGGAATGTCGTTACGTAACCGCTCCCTGAATATGTTTACCCTTGTTGCAATGGGGACCGGCGTAGCCTGGGTTTACAGCGTCATTGCAACCGTCTTCCCCTCCTGGTTTCCTGCATCGTTCAGAAACATGGATGGCCTGGTGGCCGTTTATTTTGAAGCCGCAGCAGTTATTACGGTGCTTGTTCTGCTGGGACAGGTTCTTGAGCTGCGGGCACGGGAACAAACCTCAGGCGCCATTACTGCGCTTCTGAACCTTGCCCCCAAAACCGCCAGACGGCTGGATCATGACGGTCATGAAACGGATATTAATGCGGAAGATGTCCTGCCTGGCGATAAGCTCCGCATCAGACCTGGAGAGAGTATTCCGGTCGACGGTATCGTGATCGAAGGCAAAACAACCGTTGATGAATCGATGGTGACCGGGGAATCTATGCCGGTTACCAAAACGGAGGGTGACCCTGTCATCGGGGGGACCATTAATCAGACAGGGAGTCTCATCATCCGTGCAGAGAAAGTCGGTGATGAAACAATGCTCTCACGAATTGTTCAGATGGTCGCTGATGCACAGCGTTCGCGTGCCCCCATCCAGAGAATGGCTGACAGCGTTTCAGGCTGGTTTGTTCCTCTGGTGATACTTATCGCGGTTGTTGCTTTCGTGATCTGGTCTGTCTGGGGGCCCGAGCCCAGGATGGCGCACGGTCTCATTGCGGCTGTGTCGGTCCTGATTATTGCCTGTCCCTGCGCGCTGGGGCTGGCCACGCCGATGTCGATAATGGTGGGGGTGGGCAAAGGAGCCCAGGCCGGGGTGTTAATCAGGAATGCCGAAGCCCTTGAGCGTCTTGAAAAAGTGGACACGCTGGTTGTCGACAAAACAGGCACGCTCACGGAAGGTTCGCCTACGGTGACAGGGATTATCAGTCTCAATCCGGGTGGGGAAACATCTCTTTTGCGTGTAACAGCCGCAGTGGAAAAAGGCTCGCAGCATCCGCTGGGTATGGCAGTAGTTAAAGCAGCACAGGAAAAGGGGATCGCAATACCCGCAGTCACTCATTTCGATGCACCGTCGGGTAAAGGTGTCTCAGGCGATGTCGAAGGTCAACGGGTTGTTATTGGTAATGAACTGGCTATGCAGGAAAACAGTATAGTTATTGATAATCAAAAGGCCGTTGCGGATACGTTGCGGATGGAAGGCGCTACCGTTATCTATGTGGCCACAGACGGGGACCTTGCAGGCCTGATAGCTATCTCGGATCCCGTGAAAACAACCACGCCGGATGCGCTTAAAGCTTTGCGTCAGGCGGGGATCCGCATCGTTATGCTCACCGGGGATAACCAGCTTACTGCTGAAGCAGTCGCACGGAAACTGGGAATAGATGAGGTTGAAGCCGGAATTCTGCCGGATGGCAAAAAAGCAGTGATAACCCGACTGAAAGAGTCTGGCCATGTGGTTGCGATGGCCGGAGACGGTGTGAATGATGCCCCGGCGCTGGCAGCGGCTGACGTGGGTATAGCCATGGGAACGGGTACAGATGTGGCAATTGAAAGTGCCGGAGTCACCCTTCTCAAAGGCGACTTGATGATACTGAACAGGGCCCGTCATCTGTCAGAGATCACCATGAAAAATATCCGTCAGAATCTGTTTTTTGCATTTATCTACAACGCACTTGGCGTGCCTGTGGCTGCAGGTCTGCTTTATCCTGTGTATGGAATACTGCTGTCGCCAGTTATTGCGGCGGCGGCCATGGCTCTTTCCTCCGTCAGCGTCATTGTGAATGCGTTGCGTCTGAAAAGTGTCAGGCTCGGGAAATAACACTGAGTGAAGGGTCAGTTACGAACAGAAGGAGTCCAGTATGAAAAGTACCACCTATGCGCTTATTGCTGTCGCCGCGATCGCGGCATTTGCCCTCCTGCGCGAACACTGGTCACATGTGGCAGGTTACTGGCCATATCTGTTATTGCTGGTCTGCCCGCTAATGCATCTTTTCCACGGCCACGGAGGGCATGGAGATCATCAACATCACGGAAGTGAAAACGATAAAAAAAATTAATCCGGCAGACGGGGCCGCGTCGCGGTCCCGTTATCAGTCCAGGTATCGTTCGTAGTCTCTGGCATGCGCAAAGGCATGCTGTTCGAGTTTGTTATCAGCGGGTGCCGCTGCCCGGAACGCCAGAGAGTTAACAGGGTTGTTATTGATGACCAGCTCGTAATGCAGATGAGGACCGGATGAACGTCCGCTGTTACCGGATAACGCAATAGCACCTCCCCGTGTAACCCTGGCCCCTTTAGTAACGAGTATTTTATTGAGGTGGAGATAGCGAGTTTTAACACCGGCTTTTCCCGTTACTTCAACAAAATATCCCATGGTACTGTTGTATTCGGCCCGGGTGATTTTTCCGTCGATGACGCTGACTATTTTCGTGTTCATGGGCATGGAATAATCAATGCCATTATGGGGACTCACTTTTCCCGATACCGGGTTAAGTCTTGCAGGATTGAAAGGCGAACTGAGTCTTGCTGTGGCCGGTAACGGATAATCGAGACTGCCTTTCCCGGAAGTATCGGAAAGGTTATAGAACTTTTTATCTGATATACGATACGCCGTGTAATTAAATGAACCGGACGTAAATTTATAGGCCACGACACGTGATTTTCCCGCTTTCTTTTGCAGTACGAGTTTTAATGATTCATTTTTTTTCAAATGCCGCAGATTAAACCGGGAAGGCAAGGAGCGCTGAAGAGTAGCGATCTCGTTCGATTCCAGCCCCGAGCGGGTGGCTGAAAGGTAGGCATTTTCTTTTACGACATCGGTAGAATACATTTACTGGAATTCGCCGTTAGCATGAACACTGCGGCGTATGCTAGGGGTTTTCAGGAGGCGTGTCATCTGTCAGTTAATCGGGAGCACCGTTGATGGTCGTCATTTTTGTAACATATCTTGTTTCCCGTTTGCTCCTGAAGCTCTGGGAACTGTATGACCAGCCCGACGGTGATGATTAACGGGACTGAAACAGGTTACGGCAGAGCAATATGGGGCTCATGTCCTGCTACGTAACCCGTCAGTAAAGCCCTGCTGCGCACCTGACGCTAAGCACTAACCCGCCTGCAGTTACCTGGTCGAATACAGCCCGCGAAGCTTTCTTGCCTGCGTCTGATGTGCTTCCGCACCGGCATTATTGACCTGCTCATGCACGAGAGCGGCTTTTTCTCCGGCATTCAGTTCGTTAAAAGAAGAAGACGAGGTCTTTGAATTTGCATCACTGCCGGACAGCATTTTTTTATGTTCCTCAATCATTTTCTGATGCGCATAGGACGCGCTGTTGTTCATAAATGAATGAGCAACAATGGCCCTTTCATGTTCATTCATTTCAGAGAATGAGGGCGTGTTGTTTTTATTAACCCTGTCCGGTAAGTTTTCATGCGTCGAGGAATTCACATGACTGACGGCTGAGGCATTATTAATAAATCGATGTGCTTCATGGGCAATATCACTGGACTGAGCAAAAGCTGCCCCACAAAATAAAGCTGTAAACGCAGTGGTCGTGATTAATATATTCATGTGTAATTACCTTCTGAGGTACATAAAAGATGTCCTTATGATCATATATAAAAATAATCAACCTGTGGGGAAGATGACGTAAATGTAATACAGCTATGTACATTACACGATTGTAATGAATTTGTTTCTTAAGGTGTGCTAGATTCATTTCATTGTAAGTGGATGAACCAGTAATTTAATTTAAATCGGTTCTCGAATTCTGTCAGTAACCATACTTTAAATAAGGGAATGCGCATGCTGTTGAAAACGTCTCGACGAACTTTCCTGAAGGGGTTAACCCTCTCTGGCGTAGCCGGAAGTCTTGGCGTATGGAGTTTCAATGCGCGTTCCAGTCTGAGCCTGCCAGTTGCCGCATCCCTGCAGGGTACTCAGTTTGACCTGACCATTGGTGAAACGGCCGTCAATATCACGGGCAGTGAGCGTCAGGCCAAAACAATCAATGGAGGCCTGCCGGGGCCCGTTCTTCGCTGGAAAGAAGGTGACACCATTACCCTGAAGGTCAAAAACCGTCTTAATGAACAGACGTCCATTCACTGGCACGGCATTATTCTTCCGGCCAATATGGATGGTGTTCCGGGGCTGAGTTTTATGGGCATAGAGCCTGATGATACCTACGTTTACACCTTTAAGGTTAAGCAGAACGGGACTTACTGGTACCACAGCCATTCCGGTCTGCAGGAACAGGAGGGGGTATACGGTGCCATTATCATCGATGCCGGGGAGCCAGAACCGTTTACTTACGATCGTGAGCATGTGGTCATGTTGTCTGACTGGACCGATGAAAATCCTCACAGCCTGCTGAAAAAATTAAAAAAACAGTCGGATTACTACAATTTCAATAAACCAACCGTTGGCTCTTTTTTCCGCGACGTAAATACCAGGGGGCTGTCAGCCACCATTGCCGATCGGAAAATGTGGGCTGAAATGAAAATGAATCCGACTGACCTCGCGGATGTCAGTGGCTACACCTACACCTATCTCATGAACGGGCAGGCCCCGCTGAAAAACTGGACCGGACTGTTCCGTCCCGGTGAAAAGATACGCTTACGGTTTATCAACGGCTCGGCAATGACCTATTTCGATATCCGTATCCCCGGGCTGAAAATGACGGTCGTGGCTGCAGATGGCCAGTATGTAAACCCGGTTACCGTTGACGAATTCAGGATTGCCGTTGCCGAAACCTATGATGTCATTGTGGAGCCTCAGGGTGAGGCCTATACCATCTTCGCACAATCCATGGACAGGACCGGTTACGCTCGAGGGACACTGGCCACGAGAGAGGGGTTAAGTGCTGCCGTTCCCCCCCTCGATCCCCGTCCTCTGTTGACCATGGAAGATATGGGTATGGGGGGAATGGGACATGATATGGCAGGAATGGACCACAGCCAGATGGGAGGCATGGATAACAGCGGAGAGATGATGTCTATGGACGGTGCTGACCTTCCGGATAGCGGGACATCCTCCGCGCCCATGGATCACAGCAGCATGGCCGGTATGGATCATTCCCGGATGGCCGGAATGCCGGGTATGCAAAGTCATCCTGCGTCAGAAACGGATAACCCACTGGTTGATATGCAGGCGATGAGCGTCTCTCCGAAATTAAATGATCCGGGTATTGGTCTTCGAAATAACGGAAGAAAGGTTCTCACGTACGCGGATTTGAAAAGCCGCTTTGAGGATCCTGACGGACGTGAACCTGGCCGTACCATAGAACTGCATTTAACCGGCCACATGGAAAAGTTTGCCTGGTCATTTAACGGAATCAAGTTTTCAGATGCCGCACCGGTGCTGCTGAAATACGGTGAGCGGCTCAGGATCACGCTGATCAACGATACCATGATGACTCACCCCATTCACCTGCATGGTATGTGGAGCGATCTGGAAGATGAAAACGGTAATTTCATGGTTCGTAAACACACAATAGATGTTCCCCCTGGTACAAAACGCAGTTACAGAGTGACAGCAGATGCGCTTGGCCGCTGGGCGTATCACTGCCATTTGCTCTATCACATGGAAATGGGAATGTTTCGTGAAGTCCGGGTGGAGGAATGATGCGAATGAAGAGAAATTTGAAGGCCATACCTGTTCTGGTCGCCGGTTTGTTTACCTCACAGCTTTCTATTGCGGCGGGCTCCGTCTCTGCAGATCCCCACGCCGGGCACGACATGTCTGCCATGCAGATGCCAGCAGATGAGAATTTCACTGAGATGACGTCAATGGAGCCCATTGTAACTGAGAGCAGAACGCCAATTCCGCCTGTTACCGATGCCGACCGGAAGGCTGCATTCGGCAATTTACAGGGGCATGCGATTCACGACAGTGCGATTAATTATCTGGTTCTGCTGGATCAACTGGAATGGCAACGGTCGGATAACACCAACAATTTCAGCTGGAGTGTTAACAGCTGGATTGGAGGCGACACAGATCGGATTTGGCTAAAGAGTGAAGGTGAACGAAGCAATGGGGAAACGGAGGCGGCTGAAGCGCAGTTACTCTGGGGACATGCGGTTGGCCCATGGTGGGATTTGGTTGCGGGTGTCAGGCAGGATTTCAGACCTGCTTCTGCCCGGACCTGGGCTGCTGTCGGTTTTCAGGGGCTGGCACTCTATAATTTTGAGTCTGAAATTACGGGTTTTGTCAGTAATGGCGGAAAAGCAGCCCTTCGTCTGGGAGGAGAATACGACGTTTTACTGACTAACCGGCTCATACTCCAGCCATCCTATGAGGTGAATTTCTACAGTCAGGATGATGAATCGCGGGGTCGCGGCAGGGGACTGACTGACACAGAGCTGGGGCTCCGGCTGCGCTATGAAATACGCCGTGAGTTTGCACCCTATATAGGCGTTTCCTGGAATCAACTTTACGGGAAAACATCCGATATGGCGAAAAGAGAAGGTGAGAAAGACCATCAGGTAGTATTCCTGGCGGGAGCCAGAATCTGGTTTTAACGCACTGATATAAAACACTCAACTAAACAGGTAAATAAAATGTCGATTTTAAATAAAGCCATTCTTACAGGTGGCCTCGTTATGGGCGTTGCTTTCTCTGCTATGGCCCATCCGGAATTAAAAAGCTCTGTGCCACAGGCTGATTCAGCCGTAGCGGCCCCGGAAAAGATTCAGCTTAATTTCTCGGAAAATCTGACCGTGAAATTCTCAGGTGCAAAATTAACGATGACGGGTATGAAAGGCATGTCATCACATTCTCCGATGCCGGTCGCGGCAAAAGTGGCGCCAGGCGCTGACCCTAAATCGATGGTCATTATTCCGCGAGAGCCTTTACCCGCTGGCACTTATCGTGTTGACTGGCGCGCGGTTTCTTCAGATACGCACCCTATTACCGGTAATTACACCTTTACAGTGAAGTAATATTATGAACGACCTGATTATGATTGTTATTCGTTTTCTTCTTTATCTGGATTTGATGGTAATATTTGGATTGCCATTTTTTCAGATATATGGAATAAGCGGTGTCAGACATGAAACCTATAACCTGACTAATTTCAGGTCGTTTATAACTTTTGCTGTTGTTACAGGCATCATTCTTACTGGCATTAATATGCTCCTGGTATCTAATGCCATGAGTGGAGTAACTGACCTCAGAGAATTATCCATCCATGTTATCGAGATGGTGATAGAAGAAACTGATGTGGGTATTAGCTGGATTGTCAGGCTCTGTGCCCTGTTTACCACACTCGGTGCTTTGTTCCTTTACACTAATAAGAGAGTATTGTCCTGCCTGCTGATGACGATGAGTGGGGGCGTGGCGCTGGCTACACTTGCCTGGGGAGGACACGCCGTTATGCATGACGGTCTGCATTACTATCTCCATTTACTGAGCGATCTGACCCATCTCGGCGCTGCAGGTGCCTGGACAGGTGCTCTGGTTGCATTTGCTATCCTGCTGATGCGCAGAAACGAGCATAATGCACAGAGCGTCATTGTGATATCTGACTCCCTGGCAAAATTTGCCACGGCAGGAACGGTGATTGTTGTAGCCCTGATCCTGAGTGCGCTGGTCAACTATCTGTATATTGCTGAGGGTAACTTAACTCCCTTATTCAACAGTTCCTGGGGGAGGATATTGCTTGCCAAGACGGCTCTGTTTGTTCTGATGCTTCTTCTGGCTGCAGCAAACCGGTTTCACCTGGGTCCCCGGCTTGAAGTTATGGTCAGGGAAGGGAATTATGATCGCAGCGTTGCCCTGATGCGAAACAGCATCCTGACAGAATTCGTTGTTGCGATTATCATTCTGGGCGCCGTAGCGTGGCTCGGAATGCTTGCTCCGTCTCAGGTCAGCTAGGGGACAGCCAAAGCTCATGCGTGAGATTTTTACTTTCATATCAGCGAGTTGACCATGCAGCGTATTTTAATCGTTGAAGACGAACAAAAAACAGGTCGTTACCTGCAGCAGGGACTGGTTGAGGAAGGCTATCAGGCCGATCTCTTTAATAATGGCCGCGATGGTCTCGGGGCCGCGTCGAAGGGACAGTATGATTTGATAATACTGGACGTGATGCTGCCTTTCCTCGACGGGTGGCAAATCATCAGCGCACTGAGGGAGTCCGGGCACGAAGAACCGGTCCTGTTTTTAACCGCAAAGGACAACGTGCGGGACAAAGTGAAAGGACTGGAGCTTGGCGCAGATGACTACCTGATTAAGCCCTTTGATTTTACGGAGCTGGTTGCACGTGTAAGAACCCTACTGCGCCGGGCACGCTCGCAGGCCGCAACAGTCTGCACCATCGCCGATATGACCGTTGATATGGTGCGCCGGACCGTGATCCGTTCGGGGAAGAAGATCCATCTCACCGGTAAAGAATACGTTCTGCTTGAGTTGCTGCTGCAACGCACCGGAGAAGTGTTACCCAGGAGTCTTATCTCGTCCCTGGTCTGGAACATGAATTTTGACAGTGATACGAATGTGATTGATGTCGCCGTGAGACGTCTGAGAAGTAAAATTGATGATGACTTTGAGCCAAAACTGATCCATACCGTTCGCGGTGCCGGATATGTCCTGGAGATCAGAGAAGAGTGAGGTTCAAAATTTCCCTGACCACACGCCTGAGCCTGATTTTTTCTGCGGTGATGCTTACGGTATGGTGGTTATCAAGTTTTATCCTGATTAGCACCCTTAATGGCTATTTCGATAATCAGGACCGCGATTTTCTGACAGGTAAACTTCAGCTCACCGAAGAGTTTCTTAAAACAGAGACGTTCAGGAACAAAACGGATATTAAGTCATTATCAGAAAAAATAAACGATGCGATGGTGGGGCACAATGGCTTATTCATTTCTATAAAAAACATGGAAAATGAAAAAATTGTTGAACTCTATGCCAAAAATTCTGTTGTTCCAGCGATCCTGCTTAATAAGTCGGGTGATATTCTCGACTATATGATCCAGACGGAAGAAAATAACACCGTGTACCGCAGTATCTCGCGGCGGGTTGCCGTGACGCCGGAACAGGGTAAAAGCAAACATGTCATCATTACGGTTGCCACGGATACTGGGTATCACACCCTGTTTATGGACAAACTCAGTACCTGGCTGTTCTGGTTCAATATCGGTCTGGTCTTTATTTCTGTTTTTCTGGGCTGGCTGACCACACGTATTGGTCTGAAACCGCTACGGGAAATGACCAGTCTGGCTTCCTCCATGACCGTACACAGCCTGGATCAGCGTCTAAATCCCGATCTGGCTCCGCCGGAAATCTCTGAGACCATGCAGGAGTTCAATAATATGTTTGATCGCCTGGAGGGGGCATTCCGGAAACTGTCAGATTTCTCGTCTGACATCGCGCATGAGCTGCGCACACCAGTCAGTAATCTGATGATGCAGACGCAGTTTGCACTGGCTAAGGAAAGGGATGTTTCGCATTACCGCGAAATTTTATTCGCTAACCTGGAAGAACTGAAAAGGTTGTCACGAATGACCAGTGACATGCTTTTTCTGGCACGTTCAGAGCATGGTCTGCTGCGGCTGGATAAACATGATGTGGATCTGGCAGCCGAACTGAATGAATTACGTGAGTTGTTCGAGCCCCTGGCAGACGAAACAGGAAAGACAATCACGGTTGAAGGAGAGGGCGTTGTTGCCGGAGACAGCGATATGCTCCGACGTGCTTTCAGTAACCTGCTTTCCAATGCAATCAAGTATTCTCCCGATAACACCTGTACAGCGATACACCTTGAGCGTGACAGTGACTGTGTGAACGTGATGATTACGAATACGATGTCCGGCCAGGTTCCCGCTAATCTGGAACGTTTGTTTGACCGGTTCTATCGCGCAGACTCATCAAGGTTCTACAACACGGAAGGCGCGGGGCTGGGATTATCAATTACAAGGTCGATCATTCATGCTCACGGCGGCGAGCTGTCAGCAGAACAGCAGGGGCGTGAAATTGTGTTCAAAGTGCGCCTGTTAATGGATTAATCCCGTTGTTCAGGAGAAACCTGGAAGGTGACAAAATTGTCATCATTCAGTCACGCGATAAACAGAGGCGGTTTTTTATAATTATTCATAAATCAGGAGCAGCGTGATAACACAATCACCTGGTTCCTGGAGTGATGATTAACCCGCCCTGAGATCAACTGCTTTCTCTGTTATAAGCCATTGATTGTTTGGGTATGTAAACACCGGAGACCCAACCATGAAAAAGATTCTCGTATCATTTGTTGCCATTATGGCTGCCGCTTCATCTGCCATGGCTGCAGAGACAATGAACATGCATGACCAGGTAAATAATGCACAGGCACCTGCCCACCAGATGCAGTCATCTGCTGAAAAAAGTGCAATTCAGGGAGACAGCATGACAATGATGGATATGAGCAGTCACGATCAGGCCGCAATGTCCCATGACATGATGCAAAACAGCAATTCTGCTGCCCACCAGGACATGGCTGAAATGCATAAAAAAATGATGAAAGCTAAACCCGGAGCTACCAACGAAACAGCAAAGTCATTTTCTGAAATGAGCGAGCATGAGAAGGCCGCAGCTGTACATGAGAAGGCGAATAATGGTCAGTCTTCCGTTGTTCACCAGCAGCAGGCTGATAAGCATCGCAGTCAGATCACCCAGAATTAACCCGCAGCTCCACTTGTTAGACCCTCATTTGACGCCGAAGTCACTGGCTTACGCTCCCGTCCGGGAGCGTTTTTTTTCCCATATATCAAACTTTAACTCTGAAGAGGTGGAAGTATCTGACCAACACTGTCACGTAACGCCAGATAACTACAAAAACACCTTTTTCCTCCTGTAAATTGCAGTTCCTGCAAGAACATCAAGGCATAATGTTGGAACAGCGTGTGATACACACTTAGCATCATGTTTTGTATGTGTTTTTTTAAAACTTTACAACTTTAAAGTCTTTTTCAGGTTAAAGGATACAACTTTAATGTCTCTACACAGCAGAAGACAAGTGACATCAGCGTGCTGCCACTCGTCACGCTTGGCTTTACGAGCTGACGGTGGTGGCATCCGTCACGGCCAGAATATTGCCCGCGGCCACGGTCCCCATCTTGATGTATGACGCGGCGGTAACGCCGCCAATATGCGGTGAAATCACCACGTTTTCTACGGACTGCCAGAGGTGCGGCGCCGTCAGCGGCTCCTGGGTAAAGCTGTCCAGCGCTGCGCTGTGCAGCGTGCCATCCCGGAGCGCCGCCAGTAACGATTCACTGTGGATCAGTCCACCGCGTGCCGTATTGACCAGAATGGCGTTCCGCTTGCAGTGTGCGAGCGCCTCGCTATTGAGCATTCCCCGATTCTCATCGGTTAGCGGACAGTGCAAAGAGATGACATCGGAACGGGAAAGAAGTCCGGTCAGCGTCTCTGCACGTTCGCACAGGGCAGGCATCGATTTAGCATAGGGATCGTAAGCCAGCACCTTCATGCCGAAGGCATGACCAATAGTTGCCACGCGCGAGCCGATAGCGCCCAATCCGATTAGCCCCAGGGTTAATCCCTCCAGCTCAATGGATTTATGCGTTGCCTTATCCCAGTGCCCGTCCCGTAACCGCTTGTCCAGAGGCACCACGGACTTTGCGCAGGCGAGGATCAGCGCCCAGGTATGTTCAGCCACTGCCGCCGCGTTTGCGCCTGGGGCAGCGCGGACGGCGATATTGCGCTCGGCCGCTGCCGTCTGGTCTATCACATCGATCCCGCTTCCGTGCTTGGAAATAACCTGCAGAGCCGGGGCGGCATCCATGACTTTCGCGGTGATCCGGCCGTAACGAACCAGAATCGCCACGGGATTGTGTCGTTCACACAGCGCGATCAGGTCATCTTCTGTCGGCTGGCGGCCCGCAAACACCACCTCAAAGCCCTGCAGCATCACCATGGCCTGCTCCGCCAGGTCGCTTCCGGTAACCAGAATTACGTCTTTGCCCCCCATCACAGCGTCTCCCCGTCAGCTAACATACCTGCCTTACGAAGCGCGTCATCAAGCCAGTGTGGACGCAAATCGCCTTCACGGATGGCGGCAAGACGCCGGGTCTCCATCTCCAGCTTTTCTTTTGCCAGCGCGATAACCTGCTGAACCTCATCGCGCGGGATGACGACCACGCCGTCGATATCCGCGACAACCAGATCCCCGGCCTGAACCGTCGCCCCGGCGACTGAAATGGGATGATTAACCCGGCCAGAAATTAACTTTGTCGGGCCGCAGGGGTTCAGACCGGCAGAAAAGACAGGGTAGTGACCTTTACTCAGGGAATCGGCGTCACGTACAGCACCGTCAATAATGATGCCCGCAATGCCGCTCGCCTGAGCCTGAGTGGCCATGATTTCGCCCAGCAGCGCGCAGCTCAGGTCGCCTTTGCCATCGACGACTAGGACATCGCCGGGTTGCGCAACCGCCATCGCGGCATGAATCGCCAGATTATCACCCGGACGGACTTCCACGGTGATGGCCGGACCCGCAACGGACATGTGAGGAGCCAGCGGTTTGATGCGGCCGTGAAGCGTACCGCGGCGACCGGCCACGTCGGCCAGAATGGCTGCCTGATACTCGGCAGCCCGACGAACGTCCTCGGCAGAAACGCGTTCGAACTGGCGATTAATCGGTTTTTTTTCAGGAACGGACATGAATGCCTCCATATTGTTTTACTGAGTACAATGCAGGTGTACAGAACAAAACAACTATAGCGGTGTTGCTTTCCTTTTAGCCAGACCCGAGGTGGCGTTTGTGATGTAAACACGAAGTGACTCACAAAATTTGAGGTACACTCACTGCCGGGCTAACAAGGAGATAATGATGGGGAATGAAGGCGTTGTAGCGGTTGAAAAAGCGCTGGCTTTACTGGATTGCTTCCGTCCTGGGGATGAGAGCCTGACGCTGACCGCGCTGGCACAGCTGTCGGGTTATCACAAAACCACGGTTTACCGCTTGATGAATTCTCTTGAACGGATGAATTACGTCGTCAGGCATGAAGACGGCAATTATGCGCTTGGCCCACGTCTGCTTTACCTCGGTAAGCTGTATGAACAATCTTTCCATCTTTCGCGGGTGGTTCAGCCAGAGCTTCAGGCGCTCTCCCTGGCGTCTCAGGAGAGCGCCAGCTGGTATGTGCTGGAGGGTGGGCAGCGCCTTTGCCTGTTTCGCGCGGAAGCGTCGCACGGCCTGCGACACAGCAATCTTCCCGGCAGCCAGTTCCCGCTCGATAATTCGGCCATCAGTAAGGTCTTGCGCCATTGGGGGCTCAATGAGAGCCTGCCAGAGGGAGACGCTGAACTCCCTTTCTACACGTCAGGCGCACGCGATCCCCACACCGCGGCGTTTGCGATGCCTGTCTTCGGCGTTCACGACAAGCTGGTTGCGGCGTTAGCCCTGACCGGCCCCATCTCACGGCTGACGGAAGATCGTCGTGAGAAGGAGATAGGCCCGTTGATGAAGGTGGCGGCCAGCCGTCTGTCGCAGAAAATGGGAGCCAGTAAGCCCTTCTGTCAGCAGTTCTTTGGTGAAACGAGCGACGCGGCGGAAGAAAATCTTTAAACGCAGAAGCGGGACATGTGTCCCGCTTCTGTCATCACGAATGTGTGACCTGTTTTTCGTGTAGCTGAGCGTTGCGTGCCTGTCGTCCCATAATGAGTACCGCGATACCCCCGGCCAGGCACAGCGCGGCCAGCGGAAGCATAGCCAACGTGTAGCTGCCCGTTTGCTCGCTGATCATGCCGTAGGCATTTACCATGACCGCCCCGCCAATCAGGTTCGCGATGGCGCCAATTGCGGCCAGCCCTGCCGCCGCCGAGGAGCTGCTCATCCAGCCGGACGCCAGCGCCCAGAAAGGCCCTTTCATCGAATATGCGCCCGTCAGGATAATGCTCAGGATCACAATAGTGGCAAAGAGCGAGACGCTGACAAAGGCAGCGAACACACCGGCAGCAATCATGAACAGCGTCAGCGCAGTATGCCAGCGGCGTTCATTGGTGCGATCGGAGTGTCGTCCCCAGACAATCATCAGAACCGATGCCAGACCGTAAGGAATGGCGTTAAACAGACCGGTTTGCAGATTATCAAGATGGAAGGATTTCAGCAGCTGAGGAGACCAGACGCTAATAGTGGTGCCCGCGGACGATGCGCCCGCGTAAATCAGCGCCATCAGCCAGATTTGGCGATGCTTCAGCAGCTGCCACGTCGTCTGGTGTCCAATGTTCTTTTGCTGGCTACGCTCGGTCTCAAGGGTGGTTTCCAGCCACTTTTTCTGTTCATCGCTGAGCCATTTCGCCTGATGAGGGCGATCCCGGAGAATAAACCAGGCCGCAATACCCAGCAGCACCGCAGGTAAGCCTTCAATAATGAACAGCAGATGCCAGCCGCGAAGACCCAGCCAGCCATCCAGCGACAGTATCAATCCGGAAAGCGGGGAGCCGATGAAGTTAGCGAGCGGGATGGCGACCATAAAGGACGCAATAATGCGCGCGCGGTAGCGGGCAGGGATCCACCAGGTCAGATACAGCACGACGCCGGGGAAGAAGCCTGCTTCCGCTGCCCCGAGGAGAAAACGGACGATATAGAGCGACGTGGTATTTTGAACCAGCGCCATGCCCATGGAGACGATGCCCCAGCTGATCATAATGCGCGGGATCCACAGCCGGGCGCCGACTTTCTGCATGGCCAGGTTGCTCGGCACCTCAAACAGGAAATAGGCCACGAAGTAAAGGCTGCTGGCGAAGCCAAACGCCGCTTTGCTGAGGCCAAGGTCCTCATTCATCTGCAGCGAAGCCATGCCGATATTCCCGCGATCGATAATCGAGACCAGGTAACTGACAATCAGAAACGGGAGAATACGCCAGATCACCTTCCGCATCGTCTCTCTTTCTATGTCCTCGGTGGCGGTCGCGCCGTTACGTAAATGTTCTGTCATTGTATCCTCGCAGGGTGTGTTCTTTGTTTTATTAGGTACAACTTGGTTTTATTAAACAAAACCACTATAGCGACGGTGCGTTCTTTTTATCCAGTTAATGGAAGGTTTAAATGATGTAAATAAGAGGTGACTCACAGATAGTGCGCTGCGGATATCGCTCAAGGCTGCTGACCAGCCGCAAGCATGACGTGCTGGCAGAGAAATAATCACGTAACGCAATTATTGCACCAACTTTTCCTCTCCATTCAACTAAGCTTCGACCAGATGCCACGCCGCGTTCGCGGGGCCATACTCCTTTTGGTCAGAGCACGTACCATGCAGCTACTCAGCATTATTATTTTGCTTACCCTAACCGT
Source organism: Enterobacter sp. CFEC122 (assembly GCF_052983755.1). Lineage (NCBI taxonomy): Bacteria > Pseudomonadati > Pseudomonadota > Gammaproteobacteria > Enterobacterales > Enterobacteriaceae > Enterobacter > Enterobacter sp. CFEC122. The sequence goes on from NZ_JBRIQR010000023.1 coordinate 82,641, forward strand.
GGTCATTCATTCGCTGTGGATGTTTGGCGTTTTAAAATTCATCACGTTAGACGTCGATTCTGCGGTACGCATTGTTTTACGCAATGTCGGTATCGTTATCTCTATGATTTTCGCCCATCTCCTGGAGGCCGGGCTGTTTGCTGCCTTTTATTTTGTCATCGACGCGTTTAATGACTGGAACACCAGCTTCTACTTTTCGCTGGTGAGCTATGCGACGGTAGGGTACGGCGACGTCACGTTACCCCAGCACTGGCGGCTCATCGGCGGGGTGGAAGGACTGGTGGGCGCGTTGATGGTAGGCTGGTCTGTGGCGGTTCTGGTCGCAGTGCTGCAGCGTTTGCGTGGCATGAGCGCCTAAACGGTAGATGTGCAATCCCCATCTGGTAAGGTAAAGTACACCCCTTACGCGGCCGTCGCGCTGCGGTTTTGAGGGTGGATGTGATAAACAGCCCACCCTTTTTCTCTGCTGGTTTACGCCAGCCTGCATGGTGCTGTGCTTTGCCTCTATAAAAGGGTTTTGTATGTCTGCTGCTCATCTCGGTTTCCCGACGGAAACCGTTGTTGTCTTTGTAGTGATGGCCGTTGGGGCGATGTTTATCGACCTCTTTATGCACCGTCACGATAAACCGATCTCGCTGAAAAGCGCCGCAATGTGGTCCCTCTTCTGGGTCATGATGGCGATGGCCTTCGCCGGGTTCCTGTACGTTCACCACGGCGCCGAGATGGCGAGCCTGTTCCTCACCGGTTATGCGCTGGAGGAGGTGCTCTCCGTCGATAACCTGTTTGTGATGATGGCGATCTTCGCCTGGTTCGGCGTGCCGGATAAGTACCGTCACCGCGTGCTCTACTGGGGCGTGCTGGGGGCGATTGTCTTCCGCGGTATTTTCGTGGCTATCGGCACCAGCCTGTTAAGTCTGGGGCCTTACGTCGAAGTGATTTTCGCGCTGGTCGTCGGCTGGACGGCGGTAATGATGCTCCGACGCAATGAAGAGAGTGACGAAGTGGAAGATTACTCGGGTCATCTCGCCTATCGCCTGGTGAAACGCTTCTATCCGGTCTGGCCGAAAATCAGCAGCAACGCCTTTATTCTGACGCAGAAAGAGGTGGATGCGGAGCTTGAAAAGCCGGAAAACCAGGACGTGATGGTTGGGCGCGTGAAGAAGGCGAAGCGCTATGCGACCCCGCTGCTGCTCTGCGTGGCGGTGGTGGAACTCTCAGACGTGATGTTCGCGTTTGACTCCGTGCCGGCCATTATCGCCGTCAGCCGCGAGCCGCTGATTATCTACAGCGCCATGATGTTCGCTATCCTCGGCCTGCGTACCCTTTACTTCGTGCTGGAAGCGCTGAAGCAGTATCTGGTGCATCTCGAGAAAGCGGTGGTGCTACTGCTGTTCTTCGTGGCGTTCAAGCTGGGGTTAAATGCCACCGATCACTTCTGGCATCACGGTTACAGCATTGGCGCGACGGCCAGCCTGTTTGTGGTATTGGGCGTGCTGGCGCTGGGAATTATTGCGAGCGTGATGTTCCCGGGTAAACGAGACGCCTGATGTACCGCCCGGTGGCGCTTCGCTTACCGGGCCTACAGTTCGAATGTAGGCCGGGTAAGGCGCAGCCGCCACCCGGCAAAAAGGCTACTTGATGGGTGAATTGCGGCGCTTGCGCGGCGGGTGGAAGTGCCGCCAGTGCGGATCCTGCGCCGCTGCCAGCAGCTCGTGGTCGCCGCGGGTGTCCCCCCAGGCGCGCAGGTGATAGGCGTTCAGATCGCCATACACTTTTTCCAGCCTGGCCACCTTCTGGGCGCAGCGGCAGTTGTGGCCCGTGATGCGCCCCGTCAGCTTGCCGTCTTTCACTTCCAGCTGCGTGCCAATCAGCTTAATGCCCAGTTTGTCAGCCCACGGCTGGAGCACCAGCGCCGGAGACGCGGAACAGATGGTCACCTCCGCACCGGAATTCACCTCTGCCGCCACGGCCAGAATCCCTTCGGGGCGCATCAGCTTGCTCCAGTATTTTTCGCAAAACGCTTCCGCCTGCTGGCGCAACCAGTGTTCATCCACGCCCGTCAGGAACGTTTTGATCAGCACTTCCTTTAGCTCATCGCGCGTCAGCTTGCGACGCACGCAGTGGAGCGTGGGCAGCGCCATACGCACCAGACGGCCCGCGAAGTAGCGTTTCCCGAAGGCAAAGCGCAGGAAAGGAATAAAGCTGTCGTGGTGTGTTAACGTCCCATCAAAGTCAAAGACAGAGAGCACGCTGGATTTCGCCACCGTCTCGTCGGCAATCATATTGGTCATAAATACGTCTTAGCTGAAATACACATTCTGTGGATCAGTTTACCTGCTTTACCAGGACAGTCCTTACATCACCACCATTTTTTTCTCGATCTTGCGATCTCAAAGTGAGTCCATTTTTGGCCTCGATAAGAATTGGTGAAAAAACGATCTGTCTATATTATCGCCACATCGCACGATATTCAGGGGAACCCTTTGGCCCCACAGGTAAGGAAAAACTCACTCACTACTGCTTTCTTGATATGACTCTTAGATCGTTTATTTCAATCCTGACGTTAAGTTTTGCTTCGTTTTCTGCATTCAGTTTTCAACTCCCCGCGTCGATGCTATCGATGAACAGTGACCTGGCCGTCTCGCCAGCGAAATCTGCACTGATGCAACAGGATACGGGCCCGCTGCGCGCGCGCATCCTTGATCAATACCAAAAGTGGAAGGGGACCCAGTATCAGTGGGGCGGAACCACGCGCCGCGGGGTAGATTGCTCCGCGCTCATGCAGCACCTGTTCAGCGATGTGGCGCATCTTAACTTACCGCGCACGACCGGCGAGCAGATCCACCGCGGGGTGCAGGTGACGCAATACCGCCTGAGGCCCGGAGATCTGGTGTTCTTCCAGACGGGTCCGAACCGCAGGCATGTCGGCGTGTATATTGGCAATAGCCAGTTTATTCATGCCTCCAGCAGCCAGGGCGTCACGGTCTCAACCCTGACGGATGCTTACTGGCAGGCGCACTACATTACTGCCCGTCGGGTTGCAGGCAGTGCGGCCTGACAGCCTCAGATGATGTCATCTACCACGCCGCCATCGACGCGCAGCGCCGCGCCCGAGGTGGCGGAAGCCTGGGGCGAACAGACATAAATCACCATATTGGCCACCTCTTCTACCGTGGCCGCGCGCTGGATCACCGAGCTGGGGCGGTTGGCCATCACAAACTCTTTCGCCAGCTGCTCCAGCGATTTACCGGTTTTTTCGATTTCATCCTTCATCATCTCTGCGAAACCGTCCGACATCGTTGGCCCCGGCAAGACGCTGTTGACCGTCACGCCGCTTCCCGCCACGAACTTCGCCAGCCCGCGCGCCAGGGAGAGCTGCGCCGTTTTGGTCACGCCGTAGTGGATCATATCCGCCGGGATATTGCAGGCCGACTCGGAGGAGATAAACACCACCCGTCCCCAGCCCTTTTGCACCATGCCCGGCAGGAGGGCGCGGGAAAGACGCACGCCGGACATCACGTTGGTCTGCCAGTAACGCTCCCAGGTCTCATCGTCGGTGGCATAGAAATCCTGCGGTCCGTAAATCCCGGCGTTGTTAACCAGAATATCGACGTTATTCGCCACCTTCAGCAGCGACTCGACCCCTTCCGCCGTGCTGAGATCGGCAATCGCGGCGCGCACCTGCACGCCCGGCACCACCTGCTGCAGCTGCTGAATGCCTTTATTCACCGATTCCGTGCTGCGGCCATTGACGATCACCTCGGCACCGCTTTCTGCCAGCCCTCTGGCGATGGCGAACCCGATCCCGCCGGTTGAGGCGGTCACCAGCGCCACTTTCCCCGTAAAGTCGATTTTCATCATCCGCTCCTTATCGTTTTAACGTTCAGACCTTAAAGCGTAGCAGGTGAGGATGACGGCTCCTGGCTAAAAAGGCGCAGCAGCGTCTCCACCTGCTCGTCAAGCGGGGCGAGGGAGCGCTTAACAATCAGGTGAAGCGGCGTCGCTCTGCGTGCACCGTGGCTCAGCGGCAGGCGTTTCAGGATGCCTTGATCCAGCTGGGTCTGGATGCGTTCCTCCGGCAGCCAGCCATAGCCGACCTGAGAGAGGACGGCCTCAATGGCGGCATCGATGGTGGAGAAGGTCCATGACTCACCGGCCGCGGGCGCGGCGGGCTGGCTGTCCGCAATCTGAATGAGCGGCCACGGGCGTAGCATGTCGTCGTTAAGCGGCGCGTCGAGGTCAAAGAGGGGGTGCTGATGGTGGGCCACGGCAACAAAGTCGATATTCATCAGCCATTCGCCGAGCCCGGTCATGTCCTGGCGGCGGGTGAGGACCATCACATCGGCTTCGTCGTTAATGGCATCGTTACGGGTGTTTTCCAGCACCTCGGTGAGTCGTACCTGGGTTTGCGGATACTGCTGCTGGAACTGGCGCAGAATGGCAAACAGGCGGCGGCGCGGGAAAATGGAGTCCACCACCAGATCCAGCCGCGTGCGCATCCCGTTGCGAAGGGTCGCTGCGCGCGTCTCAACGTACGAAAAGGCTTTCAGCAGCGGTTTCACCTGGTTGAGCAGCAGTTCTCCTGCCGGCGTTAACACCGCCCGTCGTCCTTCCGGCACCAGGAGGGCCACGCCCAGCCGCTCCTGCAGCAGCGACAGGTTATAGCTCACCGAGGACTGGCTGCGGTGGGTTTCTTCTGCGGCTTTGGCAAAGCTGCCCGCCTCGACCACTCTTTCCAGTAAAGACCATTGTTCCAGCGTCGTCTTATGCATAATTTATCTAAAATTTGGATGGATTTAATTAAAACATAGCGTTATTCATTCAATTTTTGAAGGGGTACGATCGTCTCATCAAAACAAAGGAGACATCTTATGAACACCTTCGACAAACACGACTTAAACGGCTTCGTTGGCAAACACCTTGTTTACACATACGACAACGGCTGGAACTACGAGATTTACGTCAAAAACGAGACGACTCTGGATTACCGTATTCACAGCGGTCTGGTGGCCAACCGTTGGGTGAAAGATCAGCAGGCTTACATCGTGCGGGTAGGGGAAAGCATCTATAAAATTTCCTGGACCGAGCCAACCGGCACCGACGTCAGCCTGATTGTGAACCTGGGCGACAAACTGTTCCACGGCACCATCTTCTTCCCGCGCTGGGTCATGAACAACCCGGAAAAAACCGTCTGCTTCCAGAACGATCATATTCCGCTGATGAACAGCTACCGTGATGCGGGCCCGGCGTATCCAACCGAAGTGATTGATGAATTTGCCACAATTACCTTTGTACGCGACTGCGGTGCCAATAATGAAAGCGTGATCGCCTGCGCGGCCAGTGAATTACCGAAAAACTTTCCAGATAACCTGTAATAAGCGCGACAATTAACTAAATAGAAAAGTTCCCGGCTATCTCATATTATTTTGAAATAGCCGGGATTTTTTTTGTTTGTTGAGGATTGGTTTAAATGTTTTCATTTCAAAATGTTGCGGAAGATCACATCAAAAATATTTAATATAAAATTAACTTGTTGTTTTTCAATTGGCTGCTAG
>NZ_JBRIQR010000024.1:0-81956 GCF_052983755.1 Enterobacter sp. CFEC122
GTCATCCACCGTCAGGCCTGGAAGAAGCGCTCAGAAGTGGAACTGGCTACGCTGGCATGGGTGGACTGGTACAACAATCGTCGGTTGCTGGAACGACTTGGTCACATCCCTCCGATAGAGGCAGAAAAAGCGTATTACGCTTCCATCGGGAACAAGGTTCTGGCAGCCTGAACTTCCGAACTTAACTCTCTCCAGGAAAACCGGGGCGGTTCAGTATGAAAACGCCCTCCGGGTGGTTGCGCTGGGGCGCCGTAACTACATGTTCTTCGGCTCTGATGGTGGTGGTGACAGTGCGGCAGTGATGTACAGCCTGATCGGTAGCTGCAAACTTAACGGCATCGAGCCGGAAGCCTGGCTGCGCCATGTGATCAGCGTCATCAACACCTGGCCCGCCAACCGCGTGAAAGAACTGCTGCCCTGGAACGTCACCCTCTCTGTAAACTAATTTTTACCCCACGTCCTTCACGGTGCGCTTACGGTCAGGCGGAGTTAAGGTATTGTAGAAGTGTTGATTTCGGCGGGCTTAGAATGCAAAAACGGACCACCATGGAGGTCCGTTGATATGAATTTGGTGCAAGACTCGCAATCGAACCAAAGATGCGGGGATTTTCAAAACTCGTGCTTAATTTGGTAATTCTGACGGTAAAGGCCAGTCTTCTGGTACCAGGGCAGGGGGCTTGGTCCAGGGAAGCTCGGTTAAAGCATCCTGGAACCACTGGTCGCGAAGATTTGCGTGCTCTGTCACGATAAGCTGGAAGCCTGGGACTTCTTCTTGTGTAAACTTCAGCAGTAACGCAAACAGTCTACGTACTGCTGCTAAGTCAGCATCAGCTTCCGTTTTCTGAACAGTACCATCAGCTTCCTGGTAAATTTTTTCAGAAGGGAAATAAACTTGGGTAGGCTGATCAATTAAAAGAAACTGAGGAATGGGGCAATTGTTCTTTGAAGCAAAGAGATGAAGGGCTAACAAGGCAGACAGGTGATAAGCGAGATGATTTTCGCCACCGCCAGTTCGACTCATTGGTACCGGACGATCTGTACGATCAAAGATAATAGTCATTTGGCTTAGATCAAACCGTGCAGGGAGCCCCTGAAATTCTGCATCAAAAGCCTGGATGTAGCGTGTAATCTGTGACGAAATGTTATTCAGAATAGATATGAGTCTTTCATGGCTGCTATCAGCTCCAAATTTCCTTTGTAGGTCTTCGACTTTGAGCTTTAGACGACGATTTTCTGCTTCATATGTGGCCAGTTCTGAGTTAGGTACAAGGTCTTCAAGGAACAAACTTATACGACCAATTACTCTTGCCGCAGCATTATTGCGTGTGCCTAATTGCTCAATAACTTCGTTTGCCGCGATTGCCGCAGCAAGCTCCACTTCTTTGGCTCTTATCGAACTTACAATGGTCTGAACCTCATCTTCTAGTTCAGTAAGATAAACATCCATTTTAGGGCGTTGGCCAGCCACAATGCTCATTTCAGCGTCGAGAGTTGTTAGTTCGCTCAGGAGTGCTTTAGCAATTGGAGATTCCAGTGCTAAATTTGCTTCACAGAATGGCCATTGCCATTCACCAGTTTCCGGATTTTTCGGTAGAGCCTTGATAGAAGATAATCGGTCTTGCTGCTCTAAAACTTCGTTTTCAAAATTACCTGATTGCTTGGCATACATCCGAGCAGAATCAATTCGGGACTGGGTCTGACGTCTGTCTTGTCGTAAACCAGCAATTTCATTTTCAAGAATGGATATTCTATGTCCATCGTCTTCAGGTAGGGGGGACGGAATCCATTGCATTGCAGAACGCAAAACATCAATTACTTCGTCAGTTCCGATTCTCTCTTTGTCTTGTGTGATGATACCCACGGCTCTGGCTTCAGATAAAAGCCCAGAACCTTTTAGCAGTGATGTATCGATTGTATCGCGAGCTTGTTCAAGACGTTTGGCGTTGATTTTCAGATCTCGTTGTGCTGTTCGGAGTTTGGCCTCAAGTTCATAGCGATCATTTGATGAAATACCTAAAAGAATCGGTAATGTGTCGCGAATAGCTTGTGGCTGAAATGCCTCATTTTGTCGATAAAAAAGTTGATCTTTATTTGCTACAAGGCCCTGCTTTTGGAAAAGGTAATAAAAAGTATGCTTGATGTTTGCTTCAAAGCTTTCTCTGCTGTGCCCAATTGCCACGTCTGTACGGTTCTCGCGGATGCCAAGTAATCGTGACAACAGTGCGACTACAGAATCATCATCGGTGTTAACCGAGAGGTCTTTGAAATTTGGTGCGGTCAGTTCATTTCCTCGTCGCAGCATAACGGTGCCACAGCTTGTGGCTCCTGCATTTGGTGTTGGTTTCGCGATTAGTACTTGTTCCTGTGAAAATTGATAAATGACTGCGAACCATGACACTTTATCGCGAATAATACCTTCTGGTACGTTAAAAGTAGATCGACCCATACAGTATTCAATGATCTCAGAAAGAGCTGATTTACCGGTTGAGGAACGGCCAGTAATGACATTTAAACCATTAACCTTAAATTGCAGGTCCCGACGTTGGCCATCATGGCTGTAGACATGAATCGACTTAATTTTCATGGGCGTATTCCAAAGGTCGTGTACACCGTAACGCGATCTGCAATACGGGCAAATTCTTTTCCTATATAGCGCGCGACACGCTGGCATGAGATTGATTCTTCAGTCCCTATGACCGATTTGCGAACTTTATTAGGTATTGTTTTCAATCGGCCGTCTTGCGTTACGACAAAACATCCTCGTTCCATGAGCACTCCAAAAGCTTCAAGCGTAAATGGCAGCATATTATTGACGCGGTTAGCAAAATTAATGAGTAATTTGGGATTGTTTTCTATAGTTTTCAAAAGGTAGCGGCGAGGATTTTCAGCAAACACTTGGCGAGAATCTTTTTGCAGACATAATGGTAAAACTAAAAGAGCGAGAGAAAATGGCATGCCCTGTGAGTTTTCCTCTTCGTAGCTCTGCATTGCTCTGAATAGTACAACACCACAAAATGCAGGATTGAAAAGATTCCTTATCTCGAATGGACGCTGATCCCATTGCTTCATGCTTGGGCTCCCAACAATTGCCCAATTCTATTTAGGAAGTGGGGATGCCAGAAAATTTTGGGTAGTGGTCTACTGTTCGCAAGGATGTGAAATCCTCCTCGAACTACATAAGGCTCAGTCACTCGTTCTCGGATTCGCAATGAGTGAATATTACCACTTTCAAGATCGGCCCATTGATACAATGCTTTTCCCGCAGTAATAAGTACTTCGTCAGCTGAATTTTCATCTAATTCTTCAAAAACTACGTCTTTATAGCGACTCCATTCATCAACAAGGCGGTCTTCATAATCTTCCATCTCTCCTGTTACCAAAAGGTTTTCACGCGCCCATGAAGAACGCTGCTCAAATGCTCGGTAGTAGTCGAGAATAGCGTTTCGGATACGATTAGAGGAAACCCCTATTTCACGGAGTTGCACAACAAAGAGCCTGGGATCATTCATCGCATCGATTTCTCCAACGGGAATTTTTCCTCTGAACGTAATCGGCAGATTGTCCGATTTGTACTCTTCAGAAAATGCTGCAAGTTTGTCGGAAATCTCATAACCAAAAATCGCCTCTTTACGTTTCCCTGTTAGCAGATCGACTATCGTGTTATTCCACCACCCTTCAAGTCGTTCAAAAATAGCGTCTCGGTTATCGCGTCTAATGATACGCATGTGTTGATTTTTGATAATTGTTGGGAGGTCTTCAATGCGAGGCCCGCCATCAAATATGATTATCCGTGATAAGAAGTCATCTTTTTGCTCATCAGTCAGTTTATTGAACTCATCGGCTATTGCCGTGATCAGTTTTGACTTGCTTCTAGCCAGAGCTGTGTTGGTGAGTTGAGTTATTGATACTGAATTATCGTCTTTTGTTGGCGGTTCGACTAAGAAGTGTTGCAGGAACGAGGAGTTTGAGATAGATCCGGTCGTAAACAAAAAGAAACGAAGATTTGCTTCGGTTTTACCATCACGATTATAGCGGTCAAGCCAGATGCGGACTGACTTCCAAAAATCGGTAGACAGGTCGGTTAGAGTATCCCCATCCCCTTTGTGTTTGAGCGATGCCAGTGTTTTGACACCATCAAAACTAACGAAGTCTAGGTCATCATCTTTTTCGATCAAAACAGATGTATCTTCTGGCCACTGAAGAAGCTTAAGTAGCGCAAAACGAGGCTGATAGATATACCCTAAGCCCTGTTCACCAGCAGCGTATTGATCGCTAGATACTCCGGTCATTTTAAGTCCCTGCGTCGATTGCGCTTTCAGCTGTACGGAAAAATGGCTCATGAAAGCAACAAGTTACCATCCAATGTTTGGTGGTACGTATCACATCATCGATATTAGCTTAAAACAATACCACTGTGTTTCCTGCGTGAATAGAAAAAGTAAGTACTTGAGAATGCTAAATGTGAAGTGAATAGCCTTCCGTGCCGAGGTTTATCGTGCTGATGAGGCACTTTGTAACCTGAATGGAAAACGGCGTTCGGTCATGTGAAGGTTTTTGTTGTAAAAACGCTTCTTAATAGGGGGACCTATATGGTCTTCCCCCGTATTGCAAGAACGCAGTGACAATGAAAGTAACAGGTTTGCTTTCGTATATTCGGCCTGTTGATGAAGCTACTGCTTCTGGCCTTGATGAAACATTCGCGCATATCGTCCTTAACGCTTACACGGCCTTGATTAATTCTGGCCAAGCCCCGATCCCAGGTTTTCGATATGCAGGTTTGACCTGTTTTTCATCGTTTCTGCTTTCTACGCAATGCTGGAGTTAACGGTATAAATTACCCTGTTTCAACTTCTTATTTCATGCTACCGAAACCCGGTAAACTTCATTACGAGTGATAATAACCCAGGCAATACGAATTAACTTATTTGCCAGGGCGACGACTGCCCTGTTAAATCCTCGTTTCTCCCGGACCAGGTTAACCCATGAGCTAAGTTGATCCGTTTTGCCTGCGGATCTGAACAAAACAGCTCGGGCACCATGTATCAGCATTGATCTGACGTAGCTGTTTCCACATTTGGTGATCCCCAGAAGAACCTGTTGCCCCCCTGTGCTGAATTGTCGTGGAACCAACCCAAGAGCCGCTGAAGCATCCCGACCTCTTTTAAACTGTTTTCCATCACCCATCCAGCTTTTCACTGCCAGACTAACCAGTGGACCAAAACCCGGAATAGAAAGTAGGCGCTGGCATACTGAATCCCCGGCGGCATTTTTTCGCTGTCGGTTGTCATACCATATGAGTTCATCATCCAGAGCCGCCAGCCGCTGATATTGCCGTTGTAACAGTTCACGCATCTGGGGCGTAAATCCATTCTCTGCATCTTCAAGCAACTCGGGTAATTTACGTCGAAGCTCAGTTGCGCCTTTACGCAAAACAATACCATACTCTGCCATTAACCCTCTGATATGGTTGATTAACTGCGTTCTTTCTTCAGAAACAAGTCGTCGCATTTTTAAAAAGGTTTGTTCATCCTGCTGAGATAGCGTTTTTACCGGAACTGGGCGAATTGTTCCGTGCCAGCAGGCTTCGGCAATGGCCTGAGCATCGTTATAGTCGTTTTTCTGGCGACGCTGATAAGCCCTGACGTGCTGAGCGGGTAGCATCACAACATCATGCCCCGTCTTTTGAATTTCTCTGGCCCAGTGATGAGAAGCACCACATGCCTCCATGGCGACAATCATCCTGGACTGTGTCGTAAACCAGCCAATCAACTTTTCACGAGAGAGCTTAATCCTTCCACCAGGCTTCCCTTCCGGTGAAAGGCTGAAAAGATAAAAATTTGTTTTCGCAAGATCAATTCCAATAATGTTCAGCCTTGACATGGTTTCTCACCCTTTCAACGCTGATTGAATTACCACCATCATGACGGTATTGAGAGTCGCCGTGAAGGAGGGGGTAGACCATCTCATCGCTTACGTTGCTGATGAAGACATTACAAACATCGCGGTGTATTAATCAACGGGGATCAGGTCAACCCGCCTCAACAATGGCGAGTCACTGACCGTCAGGAGCCTTGCTGACGAATTTAGCATTTGCGAAAAAACAATACGGCGTGATCTGACCGAACGTCTTGCTTACCTGAACTTGCTCCGACAGGGAAAGCAGTACTGGATCGCTTCACGTTTAAGTCCATACAGCGCGGTAAATATGCCAGAAGGTTATAGAACAAACAAAAAATAAAAGAATTACGTTCCCCGCACCTTCAGGTGCGGGTGAACAACCACTAACTTTTTGTCGATGAACTGAGAAGATTGTCAATATAATCAGCGTACCACTGCATCATTTCTCGTCTTCCATCCAGATACTGTGCATGGTTATATGTGCCGCGAATGCTGTTTTTATCCACGTGAGCGAGCTGCATCTCGATCCAGACTGTATTAAACCCCTGCTCATGCAAAATGGTGCTCATAGTGTGGCGAAAGCCGTGTCCGGTAGCTTTACCATCGTAGCCGATACGTTTGATAACCATGTTGATACTGGCTTCACTCATCGGTTTGTTGATGTTGCAGCGCCCTGGAAACACGAGTTGATACTGACCGGTATAAGTGCGGAGTTCCAGCAGGATCGACAGAACCTGGTCTGACAAAGGCACCAGATGTTTGCGGCGCTTTTTCATCCGGCTTTCGGGGATTGTCCACAATGCATTCTCCAGATCAAACTCTTGCCATTCTGCAGCGCGAAGTTCAATCGTACGAACCCCCGTCAGTAGCAGCAGACTGGTTGCCATACGCGTAATGCAACTGCCATGGTAATTAGCCAGACTGGCAAGGAACGCGGGTAACTCGGATGCCTGTAGGTGAGGGAAGTGCTCGGTCTTTGGTGCGGTCAGAGTACCGGTCAGTTCCGCAGCTGGATTAATCGTCGCACGCCCTGTTGCTATGGCGTAACGGAAGATCTGATTGCAGTACTGCCGGACCTTACGTAATTTTTCCAGCGAACCGCGTTTTTCAATCAGCCGTAAAACTTCCAGCATCTCCAGAGGCAGGATCTCAGCGACAGGGCGTTTGCCCACATACGGGAAAATATCCTTCTCCAGCGCCTCCTGAACGCTTTCTGCGTAGCTTTCCGACCATGAGATACACTTATGCTTATGCCACTCCATGGCGAGTGCCCTGAAGGTATTTACGACGGATATTTTTTTGGCGAGTTTTTCGAGCTGCTTTTTCTCACTCGGATCGCCGCCATCAGCAATCACTTTTCTGGCTTCATCGCGTTTTACACGCGCGTCAGCCAGAGAGATTTCAGGATAAACACCGATAGATAACTTTTTCTCTTTACCGGCGATACGGTATTTCATACGCCAGTAGCGTTTTCCGGTGGTGGTTACCAGGAGAAAAAGGCCACGTTCGTCAGAGAGTTTATAGTCCTTCTCTTTAGGCTTGGCGGTCTCGACCTGCCGGGCTGTCAGTGCCATATGGGGGCCTCAATTTTCATTGAACACAAAGAGCCCCCTGAAAAGCCCCCGGATGCAACTTGATTTAGAGAGAATCGAGTTGAGGTCAGTGGAGTTCGTAATGTTGGAAAGTGGCGTATAGCAGTGATTATACTTGAGTTTTGTGATGTTTGGGAGACGTACATTGAAGTGAAAGTGGTGCCCGGACTCGGAATCGAACCAAGGACACGGGGATTTTCAATCCCCTGCTCTACCGACTGAGCTATCCGGGCAACGGAGCGCATTAAACCGCAATCGCGCCTTATCGTCAACATTATTTCGGGGAAAGCTGTTCAATTGCTTAACTTTGCGGCAATCTGATGGTTTACGCGTCGAATACGTCAAATATGACAGGTTCGCTTACGTTAACGCCCCGCCCATACGGCACTGAGCAAAGCGCAGAATATCTTCTGCCAGTCGGTGCGCCGTATCCACATCGGCCTGGCTACGGTTCACCAGCATGCGGCTCAGGCAGCCCTCCAGCACCAGCTCCATCTGTTTCGCCACCATTGCCGGGTCATCCACTTCAAGACGGGTCAGCAGCTCGTGGGTGAAGTCATGCGCTGCCCGTTTTTGCTGATCCGCCAACTGGTGGACAGGATGGTCGGGATCGGGATAGAACGTACAGGCCGCAATAAACAGGCAGCCCGGATAGCGATTGTTGCTGACACATTCCGTCAGGGCGGTATAGCGCGCCAGCAGCTTTTGTTCCGCAGTCAGTTCTTCATTCAGCATCAGCTGCCTGCGCCAGATATCAACCTGCTGGCTGAGATAGCGCAGAGCATCATAAACGAGCGCCTCTTTATCCGGCCAGAAGCGCTTAAGATCATCCAGGGGGTAATCGATACGGTCGGCTACCATCTCAAGCGTGGTGCTGGCGATCCCATAAATCTCAAGTAATTGCAGGGCTTGTCCCAGTACGTCTTCACGTTGCACGGTTGTCTCCTCCGCTATTCCCAACGGTATGTTCCGTTTAAAGTGTTGTTTACGGTTGGCGATTGCGCAAATGCGCGCTAAATGCCGCTGCATCCATAAACCCGGTTATTCGCTGTTCTGGCTGCTCCTGACCCTGTTGATTGAAGAACAGAATGGTTGGCAGCCCGAGCACGTTAAGCTGTTTTAGCAGAGCCTTATCCTGCGCATTATTGGCGGTTACGTTCGCCTGGAGCAGAACCGTCTCTTTCAGGGCATTTTGCACCTGTGGATCGCTAAAGGTGTATTTTTCAAACTCTTTGCAGGCGACGCACCAGTCGGCGTAGAGATCGAGCATCACCGGTTTGCCCTTCGCCTGCGCAAGCGCGCTGTTGAGCTCATCGACGTTCTTAATCTGCATAAAGTTCAAATGCGCCTGCGTCTGGCCGACCGGCGAGCCGAACGCCCAATCCTGCAGAGGACGCACGCTCACCAGCGCGGCGGCGAGCAGGAGAATTTGCACCAGGCGCATCCACGCTTTTTTGGCTCCCAGACTGACGATAAATGCCCAGGAGAAGAACGCTACGCCGAGCATCGCCCACAGGCGAGTGCCCCAGACGTCACCCGTAATGCGTTCCAGCAGGAACACCGGCAGCGCCAGAATCACAAAACCAAATGCGGTTTTCACCGTCTCCATCCACGGGCCGCTCTTCGGCAGCAGGCGGTTGCCGAAAACCGTGACCAGAATCAGCGGCAGGCCCATGCCCAGCGCGTAAAGGTACAGCGTACCGCCGCCGAGCCACAGATTGCCGCTCTGGGCAATATAGAGCAGGATGGCGCTCAGCGGGGCAGTGGTGCAAGGGGAGCAAATCAGTCCTGCGATGGCCCCCATCATAAACACGCCGCCTGCCGAACCACCCTGCTGACGATTGCTCATCAGCATTAAGCGGGTTTGCAGAGCTGACGGTAACTGCAGCGTGAACAGGCCAAACATCGACAGTGCCAGCAGGATAAATATCGCCGACAGGCCAATCAGCACGTACGGGTGCTGAAGTGCGGCCTGGAACTGCAACCCGGCAGCGGCGACCACAAGGCCGAGCGCCGTGTAGGTCAGCGCCATACCCTGCACGTAAATAAAGGCCAGCAGCAGCGCGCGTGCGGTGGAAAGGCGCTGTTTGCCGCCCAGTACGATGCCAGAGATGAGCGGATACATCGGCAGCACGCAGGGGGTAAAGGCAATGCCAATGCCAATCAGTAAGGCCCACAGCGCGGAGAACGGAAGGTCAGCGGTATCCTCATTCTTCTCGCCTGAAGGAAGAGGTGAAATCGTGGGCGACGCTTTCACCTCACTAAGCGGAACCACCTTTGTTTCCGGCGGATAGCAGAATCCGGCATCCGCGCACCCCTGATAGGTCACCGTCAGGGTCGCGCCTTTATCCGCCTGGTTCACCGTAACTGGCACGCTCAGGCGCTGGCGATAGATTTCGCTTTTGCCGTAAAACTCATCTTCATGCCACTCGCCAGCGGGCATCTGTAATGCGCCCACGCTGGCCTGAGCAGGCGTAATGCTCACCTGCTTGCGATAGAGGTAATAGCCCTCTTTCACCTGCCAGTTGAGCGTAATGTCGTGTTGGTTTTGCTGGAAATCGAAAACAAACGCCCGATCGGCAGGAATGAAGTTCGAACGGCCGGGCGCGTCAAACAGCCCGGCAAAAACTGATGTGCTGCAAAGCAGCAGGATCAGCGTAAGGAAGCGTTGAGCCATGAGAGATAGTCGTTATCGCCATGAACCACTGGCAAGACCAGCAGTTCCGGGGTTTGGTAAGGATGATGAGATTTGAGGCAGTCGAGGAGTGCCTGCTGATTCGCCAGATTGGTTTTAAGCAACATCTGGACTTCGTACTCTTGCTCCAGCTTACCTTCCCAATAGTAAAGAGAGGTAGCGCCGGGGAGGAGCGTGACGCAGGCTGCCAGTTTTTCGGCCAGCACTTTGGCGGCGAGATCCTGGGCAGAAGCTTCATCAGGGGCGGTGCACAGTACGACAACGGCATCAGGCGTGTTCACAAGTCGACCTCCTCATCACGAAAGTCTTCACTATATCACGCAAGACGACTGGTCATTAATGAAACGGGCCGCTGAGCGGCCCGATTTTAACTATTTTTACAACGGCTAACCGTTTACAGCACAATGCCGCCGATGATAAAGCCGAGGACCACGCAAAGCGTAATCGCCACCACGCCCGGGATGAGGAACGCGTGGTTAAACACGTACTTACCGATACGGGTTGAGCCGGTGTCGTCCATCTCCACCGCCGCCAGCAGGGTTGGGTAGGTTGGCAATACGAACAGGGCAGAAACCGCCGCAAAAGAGGCAATTGCCGTCAGCGGCGTCACACCCAGCATCAGCGCCGCAGGCATCAGCGCTTTGGTGGTCGCCGCCTGGGAGTAAAGCAGGGTCGCCGCGAAGAACAGCACGACAGCCAGCAGCCACGGATAGTTGTGCAGCAGGTCACCAGCGACGGTCTGGATATCGCTGATGTGCGCTTTCACGAAGGTATCACCAAGCCACGCCACACCCAGTACGCACACGCAGGCGCTCATACCGGATTTGAAGGTGCTGGCGTTCAGCACTTCGCTGGTATCAATTTTACAGGTGATGCTAATCAGCGTCGCGATGGTCAGCATGAACACCACAATCGCTTCGTTACGCGGCAGGACCGGGTTCTGGATCAGCCCCACGGTATCGCTGATGGCGGTCGCATAGAACATGACGGCGACAATACCAATCAGGAACAGCAGCACGGAGCGTTTCGCATGTGGCTTCAGTTCGAAGACCTGGCTGCCGCGCAGGCTCACTTCACCTTTTGCCAGACGCTCCTGATAAACCGGATCGTCTTTCAGTTCAGCACCGAGGAAGTTACACAGCACGGCGGTAATCATCACCGCAATCAGCGTCACCGGAATGCAGATCGCCAGCAGCGTCAGGTAGCTCACGCCCATCGGCTCCAGGATACCGGCGAAGAAGACCACCGCCGCGGAAATCGGCGAGGCGGTAATCGCGATCTGGGACGCGACGACGGCAATAGAGAGCGGACGCGACGGACGGATGCCTTGTTCTTTCGCCACTTCGGTAATCACCGGCAGCGTGGAGAAAGCGGTGTGGCCAGTACCGGCGAGAATGGTCATAAACCAGGTCACCAGCGGAGCAAGGAAGGTTATGTATTTCGGGTGGCGGCGTAGCATGCGCTCCGCCAGGCTCACCAGGTAGTCCATACCGCCTGCCACCTGCATGGCGGCAATAGCGGCAATGACTGCCATTATGATTTCGATAACGTCGAACGGGATTGCCCCGGGTTTAATCTGAAAGATAAGGGTAAGAACGAGCACTCCAAGACCGCCGGCAAAACCGATGCCGATACCCCCGAGTCGTGCTCCCAAATAAATCGCCAACAAGACGATGACGAGTTCTGCTCCAAACATAAGGACCTGCCTTGCTTATTAACAAGTTGATATTGAATTGTTGTATTTTGGTAACGCCTAAAAAGAAAAAAGGCACGTCACAAGTGACGTGCCTTAAGAATCCTAGCCTGAACGGTTACTGTTCGCTTTCATCGGTATATCGTTTCGCTTTATAGGCCGGGTGCATCAGGTTCTGGGCTGAGAAAATATCGTCCAGCTCGGCTTCGGTCAACAGCCCGCGCTCCAGCACCACTTCACGCACGCTCTTACCGGTTTCGGCGCAAATCTTACCGACGATGTCGCCGTTATGGTGCCCGATGAACGGGTTGAGGTAGGTGACGATCCCGATGGAGTTATAGACATAACCCTCGCAGACTTCTTTATTCGCCGTGATGCCGTTGATGCATTTTTCCAGCAGGTTGTAGCAGGCGTTGGTCAGAATGTGGATAGATTCAAACATCGCCTGGCCAATGACTGGCTCCATCACGTTCAACTGCAGCTGACCCGCTTCAGAGGCCATGGTCACGGTCGTATCGTTACCGATGACTTTGAAGCAAACCTGATTCACTACTTCTGGCACGACCGGGTTCACCTTGGCTGGCATGATGGACGAACCTGCCTGCAGTTCTGGCAGGTTGATTTCGTTCAGGCCAGCGCGCGGGCCGGAAGAGAGCAGGCGCAGGTCGTTACAAATTTTGGACAGTTTCACCGCCAGACGTTTCAGCGCGCTGTGTACCATGACGTAGGCGCCGCAGTCGGAGGTCGCTTCAATCAGGTCTTCTGCAGGCACAACCGGCAGGTTGGACACTTCAGCCAGCTTCTGTACCGCCAGCTGCTGATAGCCATCCGGGGTGTTCAGACGCGTACCGATGGCGGTAGCGCCCAGGTTCACTTCCAGCAGCAGCTCGGAGGTGCGCAGCAGATTTTTAGTCTCTTCGTTCAGCAGGACGTTAAACGCGTGGAATTCCTGGCCGAGGGTCATCGGCACCGCATCCTGCAGCTGGGTACGACCCATTTTCAGAATGTCCTGGAACTCAACCGCTTTACGCTGGAAGCCATCACCCAGCTGGTTGATCGCATCCACCAGTTTCACCACGGAGGCATACACCGCGATACGGAAGCCGGTAGGGTAGGCGTCGTTGGTGGACTGGCATTTGTTGACGTGGTCGTTCGGGTTCAGGTACTGGTATTCACCTTTCTGGTGACCCATCAGCTCCAGGCCAATGTTTGCCAGTACTTCGTTGGTATTCATGTTGACGGAGGTGCCCGCGCCGCCCTGATAGACGTCAACCGGGAACTGATCCATGCATTTGCCGTTGTTCAGCACTTCATCGCAGGCTGCGATAATCGCATTTGCCGCGCTTTTAGGAATGGTTTGCAGCTCTTTGTTGGCCAGGGCTGCGGCTTTCTTCACCATCACCATGCCACGAACAAACTCAGGGATGTCGCTGATTTTGCTGTTGCTGATGTAGAAGTTTTCAATCGCTCTCAGAGTGTGGACACCGTAGTAGGCATCCGCTGGAACTTCCCTGGTACCCAACAAGTCTTCTTCGATACGAATGTTGTTTAACATGTGAACCTTCTTTTCAAGCTGCCGATGGATTGTACTAAACACACAGTATTTATGTGGTTTTGAATATTTTCTGACCGACGATTATTCCCTCAATCAGCCAGATGCTCGAGATCATATGCTGATGATAGCGAATTGCCGTAAGCTGGATCACTTATTATCGAGCCGATTCCATGATAATTATTAATCTGTGAAATGGGTCACCGCTTTAATATTTCCAAAAAAAATATCCGTGCAAACTGATTGAATTTTCGCTAACCGTCACCATCTCATACAAACGCGCGTCGCGAACACATTCAGACAGGGGCCGATGGCCTCTGCCACACAGGAGATGCCAGTGCGCTGGATACCGTTTATTGCTTTCTTTCTCTATGTTTACATTGAGATTTCCATTTTCATCCAGGTTGCCCATGTGCTGGGCGTCCTGCTGACGCTGATTCTGGTGATTTTCACCTCCGTCATCGGCATGTCGCTGGTGCGTAATCAGGGTTTCAAAAATTTCCTGATAATGCAGCAAAAGATGGCCGCAGGCGAAAGCCCGGCGGAAGAGATGATCAAAAGCGTGTCGTTGATTATTGCGGGGCTGCTGCTGATTCTGCCTGGGTTCTTTACCGACTTCCTCGGCCTTCTGCTGCTTCTGCCGCCGGTGCAAAAGCACCTGACCATGAAGCTGCTGCCGCATCTGCGCTTTAGCCGTATGCCGGGCGGTGGGTTCAGCACCGGGCCAGGCGACACGTTTGAAGGGGAATATCAGCGTAAGGATGAACAGCACGACCGTCTGGATCACAAAGACGATCGGTGATTTTGTTGCCCGGTGGCGCTTCGCTTACCGGGCCTACTAAAGCGCCAGCCACAACACCGCCAGCATGACGATGGCATACACGCTCTTCCATCCCACCATTGCCAGCAACAGCAGGCACAGTAGCCCCCCGACAAGCGCCAGTGCTTTATAACGGCCTTTCAGCAAACGGCATCCCGCCAGCATACACAGCAGGTAGATCATGATTAAAATGCCGTTGGCGTAGACGAGCAGCGTATCCAGATTGACCTTCAGGGCGTAAATGCACAGCGTACTCACCACGCAGCAGCCCAGTACGGCATTCAGGGCATTCAGCGGCAGCTGGCGTTTAGACAGCCGTGCGAGGCGGTTATCAGGTCTGTAAAGCGCCTGAGACCACACCAGACGGGCAAAGCTCTGGATATAAATGTTAAGGCTAGCAAAACAGGCCAGATAGCCGATAACGCAGGCGATCCACAGCGCCTTCACACCAAACAGTTCAACCACAATACCCGGCAGCGATGCCGCGGCGGCGAGATCGGCTCCGAAAGCCTTGAAGTGCAACACCAGCACAGTACACGCCCAGTACACCGTGCCTGCCAGCAGCAGGCCGATCATCAGTGCGCGGGGGAAATCACGTTCAGGCTGCTTAAATTCCGACGCCAGATGGGCAAAGGCTTCCAGACCGACAAAACACCAGAACATGACGGAGAGCGCGGCAAAAAGCTGTGAGTGGTCGACGTCTGTCACGGCCGGGAAGGGAATCTCTTTTACGGTGATATCGCCCGCCCACCAGATAGCGGCAACGAGCGCGACAATCAGCACCGCAACCAGTGTCTGCAGGTTGGCGCTGGAGCGGGCTCCGCGTGAACCCACCCACCAGACGATAGCCAGCGTACCCAGTTCGGCCAACAGCAACTGCTCGTCATGCCAGCCAAACAGCGCCTGGCCAAAGCCGGTTGCAATGTGCAGCGCCGCAGGAAGCCCAACCGGAATAACGGAGAGAAACAGCCAGCCGGTCACACGCTCCAGTCGCGGGCCAAATGCCAGCCCGACAAAATGCGCCACGCCGCCCGCGCTGGGGAAATGCCGCCCCAGGATGGCAAACACAATGGCAATCGGGAAAACCAATACAATCAGAACGGGCCACGCCCACAGACTGTTATTTCCGGCTACCAGTGCCGCCAGTGCAGGTACGGCGAACACGCCCGTCCCTAATAAGGAGGTTGAGAGCAGGCCGACCCCCTGCGCCAGCCCCAACTCCTGCTTGAGTCCACTCATTGACATCGTCCTGCCAATTCCAAAAGAGAGGCGATGGTAACACTTTCGCAAAATTTTTTTTCAACTCCCCCTTGAAGGGGTAAAAAGCTATCCCCATCTCTCAGGGCACTAGTCGGAAAACCGCATGCGGGCCGGCGTCATCCATAACTGATAATGACTTTCTCAAAGGAGAGCTATCAATGAGTATTCGTCCGTTACATGATCGTGTGATCGTCAAACGTAAAGAAGTTGAAACCAAGTCTGCTGGCGGCATCGTTCTGACCGGTTCTGCAGCAGCCAAATCAACGCGTGGCGAAATCATCGCTGTCGGTAAGGGCCGCATCCTGGAAAACGGAACTGTGCAGCCACTGGACGTTAAAGTTGGTGACATCGTAATTTTCAACGATGGCTACGGCGTGAAATCCGAGAAGATCGACAATGAAGAAGTGTTGATCATGTCCGAGAGCGACATTCTGGCAATTGTTGAAGCGTAATTTACGCACGAGAATTTGAGGAAATAAGAACATGGCAGCTAAAGACGTAAAATTCGGTAACGACGCTCGTGTAAAAATGCTCCGCGGCGTAAACGTACTGGCAGATGCAGTTAAAGTGACCCTGGGCCCGAAAGGCCGTAACGTAGTGCTGGATAAATCCTTCGGCGCGCCAACCATCACCAAAGACGGTGTTTCCGTAGCACGTGAAATCGAGCTGGAAGACAAGTTCGAAAACATGGGTGCGCAGATGGTGAAAGAAGTGGCCTCTAAAGCGAACGACGCTGCAGGCGACGGTACCACCACCGCGACCGTTCTGGCGCAGGCCATCATCACCGAAGGTCTGAAAGCCGTTGCGGCGGGCATGAACCCAATGGATCTGAAACGTGGTATCGACAAAGCTGTCGCCTCCGCTGTGGAAGAACTGAAAGCGCTGTCCGTACCGTGCTCTGACTCTAAAGCGATTGCTCAGGTTGGTACCATCTCCGCTAACTCCGACGAAACCGTAGGTAAACTGATCGCGGAAGCGATGGACAAAGTCGGTAAAGAAGGCGTAATCACCGTTGAAGACGGTACCGGTCTGGAAGACGAACTGGACGTGGTTGAAGGTATGCAGTTCGACCGCGGTTACCTGTCCCCATACTTCATCAACAAGCCAGAGACTGGCGCTGTTGAGCTGGAAAGCCCGTTCATCCTGCTGGCTGACAAAAAAATCTCCAACATCCGCGAAATGCTGCCAGTGCTGGAAGCCGTTGCGAAAGCAGGCAAACCGCTGGTTATCATCGCTGAAGATGTTGAAGGCGAAGCGCTGGCGACCCTGGTGGTTAACACCATGCGCGGCATCGTGAAAGTGGCTGCGGTTAAAGCACCTGGCTTCGGCGATCGTCGTAAAGCGATGCTGCAGGATATCGCTACCCTGACCGGCGGTACCGTCATCTCTGAAGAGATCGGTATGGAGCTGGAAAAAGCGACCCTGGAAGACCTGGGCCAGGCGAAACGCGTTGTGATCAACAAAGACACCACCACCATCATCGATGGCGTGGGTGAAGAAGCCGCTATTCAGGGCCGCGTAGGTCAGATCCGTAAGCAGATCGAAGAAGCGACTTCCGATTACGACCGTGAAAAACTGCAGGAGCGCGTAGCGAAACTGGCAGGCGGCGTTGCGGTAATCAAAGTCGGTGCTGCGACCGAAGTTGAAATGAAAGAGAAAAAAGCGCGCGTTGACGATGCCCTGCACGCGACCCGTGCTGCGGTAGAAGAAGGCGTGGTTGCGGGTGGTGGCGTTGCGCTGGTGCGCGTTGCCGCTAAACTGGCTGGCCTGACCGCTCAGAACGAAGACCAGAACGTGGGTATCAAAGTTGCGCTGCGCGCAATGGAAGCGCCTCTGCGTCAGATCGTGTCTAACGCCGGTGAAGAGCCATCTGTGGTAGCAAACAAGGTTAAAGCGGGCGAAGGTAACTACGGTTACAACGCGGCAACTGAAGAATACGGCAACATGATCGACTTCGGTATCCTGGACCCAACTAAAGTGACCCGTTCTGCTCTGCAGTACGCGGCCTCTGTTGCTGGTCTGATGATCACCACCGAGTGCATGGTGACCGACCTGCCTAAAGGCGATGCGCCTGACTTAGGTGCTGCTGGCATGGGCGGCATGGGTGGAATGGGCGGCATGATGTAATCATGTTGTTCTGAACCTCTCAGAACGAACCCCGGGCAGAAATGCCCGGGGTTTTTTATTGCGTGCTATTCGAAAGTCCCTTTGACGCACACGGCACCTTCACGCACCATCTGGCGGCCTTTGGCCCAGACCTCGCGAATCTTCAGATCGTCCGTCAGTACCAGGAAATCCGCGTCGCATCCGGGCGCGAGCCGTCCCTTATGCTCCAGCCCGAGAAACGCCGCCACGTTTCGCGTAAAGGGAAGAAGCGCCTCTTCCAGCGGCAGCTGATGCCGGCTGACCAGCTGCTGCAACGTTTCGAGCAGGGATTCGAACCCCGCCACGCCCATACCCACCAGATTGCCGCTCTCATCAAATTTCGGCTGGCTGCCGTTGCCGTCCGAACTGAGCGTAAGCCGGTTAAACGGCACCTGCGCCTCGCGGGCCATCACGATGGCGCTGGCGGCGTCAATCGGTTCACTGATGCTGGTCGTGATGTCGATAAAGCCGCCTTCGCGGGCATAGCTCAGCGCGGCAAGGAACAGCGCCCGGGCGCGGTTTACGTGCGTTGGCAGCAGTTTCACGCGGGGAACGTCGGCGTTATTCAGGATGCTAAATAGCGGCTCCAGCAGCTTTGGGCTGTTGCCGAGGTGAAACACGGAAATACCCGCTTTGGCACCCAACAGCCCGCCTACGCGTGACTGGGCAGCCATACTGGCGAGCTGGTCCTCGGCTGGCGCGGAAGAACGATGGTCAGAGATCGCGCATTTCACGCCAATGATTTTATCAATCAGCGCCACGTCTTTTTCGACACTGCCGATGATGGTCGGCGAAGGCAGCCCGTACGCCCCCGTCAGCATCCATGCGCTGATCCCTTCATGTTCAAGGGCCCGCGTTTTTGCCAGCAGCGATTCAGGATGCCGGGTCACGCCGTCGGTGCCTAGCAGGCCAACAACCGAGGTGATGCCTGCGGCAACGAGTGCAGACAGGCGAACTTCTGGCGTGCGGGTGTGAGGGCCCGCCTCACCGCCGCCACCGATCAAATGCACATGCTGGTCAATAAACCCCGGGCAAACCACCGCCCCAGCCAGATCGCTTTCCGGGCAGTCTGGCCTCGTTGTTCCGTGGTTCGCTTTTTCGATCGCCACGATTTTTCCCGCAGCGATCAGCAGATCGCAATGTCCCTTATCCTCCGGGGCGTAGAGATGTGCGTTGCGGAAAAGGTGGGGTTTCAGCACTGAAAAATCCATTTTTATCTCCTCAGAAGAGTAGCTGCATCACCCACATTGAGAGCAGGGCATTAATGACACAAAGAGTAATAATATGCGGATAATATTTCGGGTTTACGCCGGCGGTACCCAGGCAGCGGCCGGTGTTTTGCACCGGATTGCCCATTAGATAGATGGCGGGCAGCAGGATGGTGGCATCGTGGCCGTTAAGCGTGCCGGCGGCGACCAGGCTGGCGCAGACGCCCACGCCGCCGCCCATACTCATCACCGAGGCCAAAAGAACCGTTGCCGCCGCACCCGGAAGGCCCCACAGCGCCATAATTGGCTCGCATATCTTGCCGACAATATCCAGCAGGCCGGTGACCTTGAGCGCCTGAATGATGACAAACGCCATGACGACGTTCGGCAAGAGGCTGGTGGTGGCGATGGTAAAGCCGCGCCGGGCGCCGTCAATAAACAGATCCATGATATTTTTACGCGGCTGGGCGATCATGTTCTTCCTCCTGAAGACGACGATTTTCCATGTGGGCGATCCACAGGCGCAGGACGTTCGCACCAACGAATTTAAACACCAGAATAACGGCCAGCGGCGTAATCACCGGGATGGTGATAACGGTGAAGAGCGCGGCACCGGAAGAAAAATAGTTGGTAATGATGGCGCTACCGCTGGTTTGGAAGGTGGCGAAAATAGCGCGCTCCTGATCCGTAATCGCGCCTTCATCGGTTAACTCTTTGGTCATCCCTGCCGCCGCATCGGTGTTTTGCAGGTTGGCTATCAGCGCCAGGGAGCAAACGCCCGGCACACCCAGCAGCGGACGTAAAATGGGGGTCATAAGCTGCTGTGCGGCACGTAACCCGCCCAGACCTTCGGTGACGGCGATGATACCAAGCGATAAAATGACCGAGGGAGCCAGCTCAAGGGCAAAGAGGAAACCGTCTTTCGCCCCCGTTCCGCCCGTTCCGCGAAACGTCAGAGCGCCGTTGACCGGGCCAAAGCTGCCGTTTAAGACGGTAAAATCCAGCACGCGCCACCATTCGGTACTTTTGGCGAAAAAGCCCGAGAAAAAAACGATGGTAAGTACAAACGCCACATAACCCACCCATGTCACTTTTTCCTCTCCTGAGGATGATGCACTCATAAAACCTCCTTTTTTAGTCGCGTACAAAAGTTGTACGTTGCATCACTAAAAACGATCGGGGGCTAAAACACGATATCCCAAAGGTTATTATCAGAATTCATTTAAGATGTCGGAGGAGTGCCTCGCGGAATCTGGCTCGCAGAAATGCGCGGGGGTTTTTCTTTTAGTCATCTTTTAGGTATAAGATTTACACACGGACAATTACTGTCCAGCTTATTGAAAACGAGGAATAACATGCGCGTAAAAGTCTGTGCAGGGATTGTAGGGGCAGCACTGCTGCTGGCGGGTTGTAGCTCCAGCAATGAGCTGTCGGCAGCGGGCCAGGGCGTTCGCTTTGTGGAAGATAAGCCTGGCAGTGAATGCCAGCTGTTAGGCACGGCAACCGGTGAACAAAGTAACTGGATGTCGGGTCAGCACGGTGAGGAAGGCGGTTCTATGCGCGGAGCGGCGAATGCCCTGCGTAATCAGGCTGCGGCAATGGGCGGCAACGTGATTTACGGCGTAAGTAGCCCAACGCAGAGTATGCTGTCCAGCTTCGTGCCGACCGCCAGCCAGATGACGGGCCAGGTCTATAAGTGCCCGAACTGATGTAATGTGCTAATGGCGCTGCGCCCGGCCCTGTAGGGCGGGTAAGCGTAGCGCCACCTGCCTTTTTAGTGCTGCCGCAGCTGCAAATCGAGCGGCGTCTTGCTCGGCTCTCCGCCAATCTCGCGTGCCAGCTTCGGCACCATATAGCCTGAAACCAGCGTTAACAGTTCGCGCATAATCTGCCGGGCTTCTTCATCCGTCACCATGAAATGCGCCGCGCCCTGAACGCGATCCAGCACGTGCAGGTAATACGGCATCACGCCCGCATCAAACAGGGCATTGCTCAGATCGGCCAGCACGCGGGCGCTATCATTCACGCCGCGCAGCAGCACGCTCTGGTTCAGCAGCGTCACGCCCGCTTTACGCAGTCGCGCCATCGCCGCGCGAAACGCATCGTCAATTTCGTTCGCGTGATTAATATGATTCACCAGCAGCACCTGCAGGCGAGATTGCTCCAGGCGTGCCACAAGGCCGTCGGTGATACGTGCCGGAATAACAATCGGTAAGCGGCTATGAATGCGCAGGCGCTTAATGTGCGGGATGGCTTCAAGCTGAGTCAGCAGCCAGTCCAGCTCATGATCTTTCGCCATCAACGGGTCACCGCCGGAAAAAATAATCTCATCCAGCTCCGGATGGGCGGCGATATAGTCCAGCGCGACCTTCCAGTTGCGTTTATTGCCCTGGTTTTCGGCATAGGGGAAGTGCCGACGGAAGCAATAACGACAATTTACCGCACAGCCGCCTTTTACCAGCAGCAGGGCGCGGTTGAGATACTTGTGCAGTAAACCCGGCACCACGCTGTTCTGCTCTTCCAGCGGATCGGTGCTGTATCCCGGCGCAGTAATGAATTCATCCTGCGAAGTAAGCGTTTGTTTTAATAGCGGATCGTCGGGGTTGCCTTTCTCCATCCGCGCCACAAACGCACGGGGAACGCGCAGGGCGAAAAGGCGCTTTGCCTCGCGGCCTGCAAGCAACTCTGGGTGCTGATCGAGGTCTAAAAGACGCAGCAATTCATCAGGACTGGTGATTACATCGGCAAGTTGCGATAACCAATCTTCTCTGGACGGGGTGTTTAGGGTTACAATATGCGCCATTTTGTGGCTTAGCTACCAGTTAACAAATTTAGAGGGCCTTATGGCAACGTACTATAGCAACGATTTTCGTGCTGGTCTTAAAATCATGATGGACGGCGAACCGTACGCGGTTGAAGCCAGCGAATTCGTTAAACCAGGTAAAGGCCAGGCATTCGCACGCGTTAAGCTGCGCCGTCTGCTGACCGGTACCCGTGTTGAGAAAACCTTCAAGTCTACTGACTCTGCTGAAGGCGCTGATGTTGTTGATATGAACCTGACCTATCTGTACAACGATGGCGAGTTCTGGCATTTCATGAACAACTCCACTTTCGAACAGCTGTCTGCTGATGAGAAAGCGGTAGGTGACAGCGCTAAATGGCTGCTGGATCAGGCTGAGTGCATCGTGACCCTGTGGAACGGCCAGCCTATCGCAGTGACCCCACCAAACTTCGTAGAACTGGAAATCGTTGAAACCGATCCAGGTCTGAAGGGTGATACTGCAGGTACCGGCGGTAAGCCAGCCAAACTGTCTACCGGCGCAGTGGTGAAAGTGCCACTGTTCGTACAGACTGGCGAAGTGATCAAAGTGGATACCCGCTCCGGCGAATACGTATCCCGCGTGAAGTAATTTACGTATGATTGAAGGCGCAGCGCCCGCTGCGCCCGATTTTTTGCAGGCAGGGATGATGAAACGTACCGTTAAAATTCTGCTTCTGTTAGCGCTCTCCAGTGCATTGCTTTCTGGCTGTAACACCACGCGTGGAATGGGACAAGATATCCAGGATCTGGGTCATATCATTTCTCACGCCGCCAGCTAAGTTCGTCTAATTTTCCTAAAAATGCTTCCTCTTCCGTCAACCGGCGGGATTTTGTCTATTCTTAAGTTGCTATACACAAAACAACTTTGGCTATAAAAGGAAGATATTATGGTTAAGAAGACAATTGCAGCGATCTTTTCAGTCCTGGTACTTTCTTCAGTGTTAACGGCCTGTAATACCACGCGTGGCGTCGGTCAGGATATTTCTGAAGGTGGTAGCGCAATCTCTGGTGCGGCAACAAAAGCTCAGCAGTAATGAATAAACGGTACGGGACCAGCCGGGTTTCGTACCGTCAGCTTTCTGATTCCTGCAGGGATAAGAACGGAGAAAAACGCGTATCCATATGTAATTTCATGCGGATATTGCGTTTATAGGTATAAACCGTTTTTCCGTTGATGCTCAGGTGAGCGGCAATTTTTTGATTGCTCGCGCCGTCCATCCATAACGTCAGCACCTTCTCTTCCTGTCGGGTCAGCAAGGGAGCCGCCGCCGTTGGTCTGTCAGCGCTGGCGCGCGAAATTAGCGCGTCGTTGATAACCGTTGCCACCTCTTCGAGACTGGCGTTTTTCAACAGCGACGACCAGACCGGAAACTTCCCAAGCCAGTCGGTCATGCCGCTGTCCTCTCCCGACTGCAGCAAAATAAACGGTAATCGTTCACTGGCGTTAAGCAGGGAAGAGAGCTGCTGAAAATGGTGAATATCCTGCCTGAAGCCGTACAGGTCAGCGATAACCAGCGTCGGTTTCCATTGCAGAATGTGTTCTCTGGCAAGAAACAGATTATTCAGCCCGGTCACAACGTAGTGTCCCGGGAACAAACCGGAATGATTGAGCCATGCTTCAAACCCCGCGCGGGTGAAGTGACAACGGTCAATCAAAAGAATTTTGAACATATTTTATTCGCAGTCGGCTAGTGGTTTGGCTTCCTGCCATCAGAAAGCACATCATCATAGAGAAGTCGGATGAGTGCTAAAAGCCGGAACTCCGCGCCATACTGCGGCTATTTCTTGCCTTAACGTGTTCAGCAAAAAAGGATTGAAAAAAAATAGCACGCTAACCACAATAGGTGGCGTAATCTCTGCCTTACGGGACGACCCGTAAGCGTTTCTTTCACCGGGGACGGCCCCAACTTGCATTAAGTTAAGGAGCCTGACATGTCCTGGATCATTCTTTTTATTGCTGGCCTGCTCGAAGTGGTATGGGCGATTGGTCTCAAGTACACCCACGGATTTACCCGCCTGACGCCCAGCGTCATTACCGTTACCGCCATGATAGTCAGTATTGTTCTGCTATCCTGGGCGATGCGCTCTTTGCCTGTGGGAACGGCTTATGCCGTCTGGACGGGTATTGGCGCAGTGGGGGCCGCCATCACCGGCATTTTGCTACTCGGCGAGTCAGCGAGTCTGGCGCGTATCGCCAGCCTCGCTCTGATTGTGGCCGGGATCGTTGGGCTTAAGCTCAGCACCCACTAATGGGGCTGTTTTACCCAGATAAGTTTTGATACATCAAACCCTTGCCGGGTCGCGACGTCCAGCATCTGCTGCTTCATTTCGGGTGAAATAGTTGGCGTGCGGGAGAGTATCCACAGGTAGTCGCGATCCGGCCCACAGACCAGCGCATGGCGATACGCTTTGTCGAGCGCTATCACGTTATAACCGCCATAAAACGGACCAAAGAAAGAGACCTTAAGCGCGGCCCGTCGCGGGTCGCCAGTGAAGTACGCTTTTCCCACCGACTGCTGCCACATCTCCCGATCGGGATTATAGCCCCGGTTGATCACCTGAATACCGCCATCATCCATCGGACTGTAATTCGCCGTGACCTTCTCTAAACCCTGCTCAAACCGATGGTCGAGTCGCGCGATTTCATACCATGTTCCAAGGAAGCGTTGTGCATCAAAAGGCGTGACGACGGTGACGCCAGGAGGCGGGGTAGGGGAACTGCAGGCAACCACTAAAAACGCGGCTGTCACCGCGGCGATAACAGGCAGAATGCGCATAGGAGTTTCCTTACTGTTTTTTTGTTAAGTGTAGATGACAGCAGGAAAAATGCGGAAGATTGTGCGGCGAATTTCGCCGCACACCGTGGTTTTGTAGGCCGGGTAAGGCGAAGCCGCCACCCGGCAATGTTTTACTGCAGCGCGTCGAGGATACGGTATGCCGCCTCAACGCGTGCCGGGTTCGGATAGCTTTTATTCGCCAGCATCACAATGCCGAGCTGCTTTTCAGGAATAAATGCCACGTAGCTGCCAAACCCGCCCGTCGAGCCTGTTTTATGGACCCAGGAGGCTTTGACCGGCGGCGCGGGTGGATTCACTTCTGCCACGGGCAATGGTGCCAGCGCCACCTTGTTATCACTGCCTCCGACGACGGTTTTGGCATCGACCGGCCAGTTGAGCATCTCCCAGCCCAACCCCTGATACATGGCCCCCACGCGCCAGTAGCGAGACTGCGCCAGAGCAATGCCTTGCTTGAGTGAGGGAGCCTGAAGAGAATCCGGCTTCATGTTGGCTATCAGCCAGCTCGCCATATCCTTCACGTTAGTTTTTACGCCATAGGCTTCCGCGTCCAGCATCCCTCGCGAAACGTGGACCGCTTTACCCTCACGGTATCCCCAGGCGTAATGCGCCTCTTCCGCTTTCGGGACGTTAATCCAGGTATGGTCCAGCTTGAGGGGTTTAAAGACCCGCGTCGTCATGGCCTGCTCATAGCTCATGCCGGAAGGTTTAACCGCCAGCGCACCAAAAAGACCGATGCTGGCGTTAGCGTAAAGACGCGTGGTGCCCGGCTTCCACTGCGGCTGCCAGTTTTGATAAAAGCGCAGCAGAGAGGCGGTATCCGTGACCTCATCCGGCACCTGTAACGGCAGACCGCCTGCGGTATAGGTTGCCAGATCCAGCATGCGAATGCCCTGCCACTGCTTGCCCGTGAGCTCAGGCCAGTATTTTGCTACCGGATCGCCCAGCGCTATTTCACCCCGGGCAATGGCATCGCCGCCCAGTACGCCGGTGAAGGTTTTACTTATAGAGCCCAGCTCAAACAGGGTTTGCGGGGTGACGGGTTTGTTCGCCGCAACATCGGCTTTACCGAAGGTAAAGTAGTGTGGCTGACCCTGATAAATTACCGCCACCGCCATACCCGGAATGGCCTGCGCGTTCATCAGCGGCGTAACGGTACGTTCCACCACCTCAGCCAGCTGTGTTTCGGACATCGGTGCGGCGAATGCAGCGCTGGCGACGCTGAGCAGCAGGGCACAGCTTAGGGATTTTGTCATCATCGGTTATCTTCCGTAATAGCAGTTCAAGGGAGTGTCCGGGCCCGTCAGACCGCTGTAGTCTGTTGGATTTGACTGTGGCTGACAAACGGTTAAATTTAGCATTAGCTGTTAATTTTTCTAACGGATGGGACCATGACCCGCAGCTATCTTCCGCTTAATTCGCTTCGCGCCTTCGAAGCGGCCGCCAGGCACCTCAGTTTTACGCATGCCGCTATCGAGCTGAATGTCACCCATTCCGCGATTAGCCAGCACGTAAAGGCGCTTGAGCAGCACCTTAACTGCCAGCTGTTCGTCCGCGTTTCGCGTGGGCTGATGCTGACCACGGAAGGCGAGAATTTGCTGCCGGTACTGAATGACTCGTTCGACCGAATTGCCGGAATGCTGGATCGCTTTGCCAGCCAGCGCGCCCAGGAGAAGCTGAAAATTGGCGTGGTGGGTACCTTTGCTACCGGGGTGTTATTCTCGCAGCTCGCGGACTTTCGTCGCTGCTATCCGCATATCGATCTTCAGCTGTCGACGCACAACAATCGCGTCGATCCGGCAGCCGAGGGGCTTGATTACGCCATTCGTTATGGCGGTGGGGCGTGGCACGGCACGGAAGCGACGTTTCTTTGCCCTGCACCGCTTGCGCCGCTTTGCACGCCTGACATTGCAGCCGCGTTGCACACCCCTGCCGATATCCTGAAGTTTACCCTCCTGCGTTCTTACCGGCGCGACGAGTGGACCGCCTGGATGCAGGCCGCGGGAGAAAACCCGCCTTCACCGACGCACCGGGTAATGGTATTTGATTCGTCCGTGACCATGCTGGAAGCCGCGCAGGCAGGTACGGGCATCGCGATTGCCCCTGTCGATATGTTCACCCATCTGCTGAACAGTGAGCGCATTGTGCAACCCTTTGCGACGCAGATTGACCTTGGTAGCTACTGGCTCACGAGGCTGCAGTCACGCGCAGAAACGCCCGCAATGCGCGAGTTTGCTCAATGGCTGGTGGGGAAGATGCAGAAATAAAAGGCCCGCCGGATGGCGGGCCAGAGGCGTCAGATAGTGATCACGGCAATCAGCGTGACCACGGTCAGGATGGTCGCCAGACCGTAGAATACCCATTTCCCGCTCGGGACATGGATTTTCAGGTCATGCATCGCATGGTGAATACGGTGCAGGCCACACCACAGCGGCAGGACGATCATCAGGAAGATGAACACGCGACCAATAAAGCTGCTCGCGAACGCCAGTACGCGTTCGTAGCTCAGCGCATCGCCCGGGAACAGCCCCAGCGGCAGCATAATGCCCACCAGCAAAATGATGACGGGGGCAATGATGGCACTCCACATGCCGCCTGCGCCAAAGAGGCCCCAGAAGACCGGCTCGTCAGAACGTTTTGGATTTGGATTGATCACAGTAGTCTCCTTACCAGAACAGTGCGACAAACAGAATGACCACGGTGACCAGAATCGTCACCGCCCAGAGCCCCTTAATCACCGGTTCTGGCCCCATTTTCTCGCCTTTTACGATGATGTTCGCCGCTTTTGGCGCCAGTTCAAACCAGGTTTTGGTATGCAGCAGCGCGGCTGCAAGCACGATCAGGTTCAGAATGACAATGATCGGGTTTTGCAGGAAACCGACAAAGCTGGCCCAGGTTTCCGGGCCATGCTTGAGGGCAAAAATGCCGTACATCAGCTCAAGGCTGAACCAGACCGCCGGTACCGCTGTGCCTTCACGCAGCATGTAGAAGCGATAAAACGGCAGGTTTTTCCACCAGGTGGACGGCACAGGCCGCACATAGGCTTTGCGTTTAGTCGTCATCATGCACTCCTTAGCGTGGTTTCAGGGTAGCGATAAGAAAGTCTTTCGAGCTTTCCACTTTACCCTGCTGAATGGCGGCGGCCGGGTCGACGTGCTTCGGACAGACTTCGGAGCAATAACCCACAAAGGTACAGGTCCAGACGCCGTTCTGGCTGTTAAGCTGCGCCATACGTTCTTTTTTACCGTGGTCGCGGCTGTCTTCGTTATAGCGGTGCGCCAGGGTAATGGCGGCCGGGCCGATGAACTCGGGGTTCAGGCCAAACTGCGGACAGGCGGCGTAGCAAAGACCGCAGTTAATGCAGCCGGAGAACTGATGGTATTTCGCCATCTGAGCCGGGGTCTGGGTGTTTGGCCCCTGATCCGGCGTGCGCGGGTTGCCAATGATGTAGGGCTTAATGGCTTCCAGGCTTTCGATAAAGTGGGTCATATCGACCACCAGATCGCGCTCGATAGGGAAGTTGCCCAGGGCTTCGACCTTGATGCCTTTGGTGTAGTCACGCAGGAAGGTCTTACAGGCCAGCTTCGGCACCTTGTTGACCATCATGCCGCAGGAGCCGCAGATCGCCATGCGGCAGGACCAGCGGTAGCTCAGGTCTGGCGCCAGGTTGTCTTTGATATACCCGAGCGCGTCCAGCAGGGAGGTTTGCTCGTCGTAAGGAACTTCATAGAAAGCGCTGTGCGGTGCGGCATCCACTTCCGGGTTGTAGCGCACCACTTCAACTTTCAGTTTTTGCATCTCAGCCATTCGCCTTCTCCTTCTTCTCGGCGGCTTCTGCTTCTGCACCGTACACGCGTTTAGCCGGCGGCAGCGTGGTGATTTTCACGTCGCTGTAGTCCAGACGTGTGGTGCCATCCGCATCGCGCCAGGCGAGAGTGTGTTTCAGGAAGTTGACGTCGTCACGTTCGGTACAGCCTTCATCAAGACGCTGATGCGCCCCACGCGACTCTTTACGCGCCAGCGCAGAGTGCGCCATACATTCCGCCACGTTCAGGCCGTGGCCCAGCTCGATGGTATAGAGCAGGTCGGTGTTGAAGACGCTGGAGGTGTCGGTGATGCGCACGCGCTTGAAGCGCTCCTGCAGTTCCGCCAGCTTATCGACGGTTTTTTGCATCAGCTCAGGGGTACGGTAGATACCGCAACCTTCTTCCATCGACAGGCCCATCTCGTCGCGGATCTTAGACCAGTTCTCGTTACCTTCCTGGTTCACCAGATCTTTCAGGCGTTTTTCAACGTCTGCGACCTGCGCATCCAGCGCGGCACCGTTAGCTTCGCCTGCGGTTGCCGCGCGTTCCATCGCGCGCTCGCCCGCCATGCGGCCAAAGACCACCAGCTCGGCCAGCGAGTTTGAGCCGAGGCGGTTAGCACCGTGCAGGCCCACGGAGGAACATTCACCGACGGCGAACAGACCCTTAATACGGGTTTCACACTGCTGGTCGGTTTCGATCCCGCCCATGGTGTAGTGCGCCGTTGGGCGGACTGGAATCGGCTCTTTCACCGGATCGACGCCGACGTAGGCTTTCGCCAGCTCGCAGATGAACGGCAGACGTTCCAGCAGCTTTTTCTCGCCCAGGTGACGCAGGTCGAGGTGAACCACGTCGCCACGCGGTGTGGAGATGGTGTTGCCTTTGCGCCACTCGTGCCAGAAAGCCTGAGAGACTTTGTCGCGCGGGCCGAGTTCCATGTACTTGTTCTTCGGCTCGCCGAGCGGGGTTTCCGGGCCCATGCCGTAATCCTGCAGGTAGCGGTAGCCGTTTTTGTTGACCAGGATACCGCCTTCACCGCGGCAGCCTTCCGTCATCAGAATGCCGGAGCCCGGCAGACCGGTTGGGTGATACTGCACGAACTCCATATCGCGCAGCGGCACGCCGTGGCTGAGCGCCATACCCATACCGTCGCCGGTGACGATGCCGCCGTTGGTGTTATAACGATAAACACGGCCCGCACCGCCCGTCGCCATCACCACCGCATTGGCGCGGATCTGGACGAGCGTGCCTTCCATCATGTTCATCGCCACCAGGCCGCGCGCGTGTCCATCATCCACCAGAATGTCGAGGACGAAATGCTCATCAAAGCGCTGGATTTGTGGGAACTGAAGGGAGGTCTGGAACAGGGTGTGCAGCATGTGGAAGCCGGTCTTATCGGCGGCGAACCAGGTACGTTCGATCTTCATGCCGCCGAAGCGACGAACGTTGACGCTGCCGTCCGGGCGGCGGCTCCACGGACATCCCCACTGCTCAAGCTGGGTCATCTCCGTTGGACAATGGTGCACAAAGTAGTCAACGACATCCTGCTCGCAAAGCCAGTCGCCCCCTGCAACCGTGTCGTGGAAATGGTATTCAAAGCTGTCATGATCCTGCGCAACGGCGGCGGATCCTCCTTCTGCGGCCACCGTGTGGCTGCGCATTGGATAGACTTTTGAAATCAATGCGATTTTAGCGTTGGGATTAGCTTGCGCTGCAGCAATCGCAGCACGTAATCCAGCCCCGCCAGCGCCTATTACGGCAAGATCGGCCTGAAAAGTTTGCACGACATTCCTCCAGATTTTTGTTATTTCGCAACGCGACAAACTAAAGGTAGTTCACCCGTCCAAAAGGACGATTGCGAAAGCGTTTCCACTGCTCCTTTATGGGTAAAACAGTATAACCGTGTAGATGTCAGGGAAATTTGACGTGTTCGATTTTTTTGCTGTTCTGTCCGGCGATTTATCATTGAGATTGATGAATTGCATCACGCAATTGTTCACCTAAATGAAATGCGCTTTTTTACTGCGCAAAATTTGTCTCTGTCCCTGCTAACGAGTAGACTTCGTGCCCTTGTCTGAAATCGGAGAACAACTCATGAGCGAAACGGCCACCTGGGAGCCGAGCGCATCCATCCCTAATCTGTTAAAACGCGCTGCAATTATGACGGAGATCCGCCGTTTCTTTGCCGACCGCGGCGTCCTGGAGGTGGAAACCCCGTGCATGAGTCAGGCAACGGTAACGGATATTCATCTGGTCCCGTTTGAAACCCGTTTTGTTGGCCCCGGCCACTCTCAGGGCATGAATTTGTATCTGATGACCAGCCCGGAATACCACATGAAACGCCTGCTGGCGGCGGGATGTGGTCCGGTCTATCAGCTGTGCCGTAGCTTCCGCAACGAAGAGATGGGTCGTCACCACAACCCGGAATTCACCATGCTGGAGTGGTACCGCCCGCATTATGATATGTACCGCCTGATGAATGAGGTGGACGATCTGCTTCAGCAGGTTCTGGATTGCTCAGAAGCGGAAACGCTCTCTTATCAGCAGGCCTTCCAGCGCCATCTGGAAATCGATCCGCTGTCGGCGGACAAAACCCTGCTGCGCGAAGTGGCGGCAAAACTGGATCTGAGCAACGTGGCAGATACCGAAGAGGACCGCGACACGCTGCTGCAGCTGCTGTTCACCTTCGGCGTGGAACCGCAGATTGGCAAAGACCGTCCGACGTTTGTCTATCACTTCCCGGCAAGCCAGGCGTCACTGGCGCAGATCAGCACCGAAGACCACCGTGTGGCAGAGCGTTTTGAGGTCTATTACAAAGGCATTGAGCTGGCGAACGGCTTCCACGAATTGACCGACGCGCGCGAGCAGGCGCAACGTTTCGAGCAGGATAACCGCAAGCGCGCCGCGCGCGGCCTGCCGCAGCAGCCTATTGATGTTAATCTGCTTGAAGCATTAAAAGCAGGTCTGCCAGATTGCTCCGGCGTGGCGCTGGGTGTTGACCGTCTGGTCATGCTGGCCCTGGGCGCAGAGCAGCTTGGCGATGTGATTGCCTTTACGGTCGATCGCGCTTAAAGAATTGCCGGGTGGCGCTGTCGCTTACCCGGCCTACTCGGTCATTTGGCCCTGCCACATTAAAAACTGCCATATTATTAATATGCGGGTCTTTTTCTTAATTTGCCCCTTATAGCCACAATATTAGTCTGGTCATCTGCTACCATCCGCGCAGTTTAATTCCTTTTCGGATGGTTCTATGTCCCAGTCACTCAAAAAGATGACCCTCACCGGGCTCATCCTGATGATATTTACCTCAGTCTTTGGCTTTGCCAACAGCCCATCAGCGTTCTATCTGATGGGTTACAGCGCGACGCCGTTTTATATCGTTTCGGCTCTGTTCTTCTTTATCCCGTTTGCGCTGATGATGGCGGAGATGGGCTCGGCTTACCGGAAAGAAGAGGGCGGGATCTACTCCTGGATGAACAACAGCGTCGGCCCGCGTTATGCCTTTATCGGCACGTTTATGTGGTTCTCCTCTTATGTCGTCTGGATGGTCAGCACGGCGGCCAAAGTCTGGGTGCCATTCTCCACGTTTCTTTTCGGTGCCGATAAAACGCAGGTCTGGTCTCTGGCGGGGCTGAGCTCCACGCAGGTCGTCGGTATCCTGGCGGTATGCTGGATGGTGGTGGTCACGCTGGTGGCGTCAAAAGGCATCAACAAAATTGCCCGTATCACTGCCGTTGGCGGTATTTCCGTGATGTGCCTGAACCTGGTGCTGCTGTTGGTGAGTATTGCCATTCTGTGCCTGAACGGTGGTCATTTTGCGCAGGAGGTGAACTTCGTTTCCTCGCCTAATCCAGGTTACCAGTCCGGGCTGGCCATGCTCTCCTTCGTGGTGTTTGCCATCTTCGCCTACGGCGGTATTGAAGCGGTGGGCGGGCTGGTCGACAAGACCGAGAACCCGGAAAAGAACTTTGCCAAAGGGATTATTTTTGCCGCTATCGTGATTTCCATCGGCTATTCACTGGCGATTTTCCTCTGGGGCGTCAGCACCAACTGGCAGCAGGTATTGAGTAACAACACCACCAACCTCGGGAACATTACCTACGTGCTGATGAAAAGCCTGGGGATGACGCTGGGTAACGCCATGCACCTGACGCCGGAAGCATCGGCCACCATGGGGATCTGGTTTGCGCGCATTACCGGCCTGTCGATGTTCCTTGCCTATACCGGCGCATTCTTCACGCTGATCTACTCGCCGCTGAAAGCGATCATCCAGGGTACGCCAAAAGCGCTGTGGCCGGGACGCATGACCCAGCTCAATACCGCAGGCATGCCTGCCAACGCCATGTGGATGCAGTGTCTGCTGGTGTGCGTGTTTATTCTGCTGGTGTCATTTGGCGGTGATACCGCATCGGCGTTCTATAACAAGCTGACCCTGATGGCGAACGTGTCGATGACGCTGCCGTACCTGTTCCTGACCCTGGCGTTCCCGTTCTTTAAGGCGAAGCAGGAGCTTGAACGTCCGTTTGTGATTTTTAAAACCCGCGCGGCAACGCTGCTGGCGACCACGGTGGTGGTGGTGGTGGTGGCGTTTGCCAACATCTTTACCATTATTCAGCCGGTAATTGAGGCGAACGACTGGAACAGCGCGCTGTGGATGGTCGGCGGCCCAATCTTCTTCTCGCTGTTAGCGATGGGAATTTATGAGAATTACCGTCGACGCGCGACGGCGTACATCGCAGAAGTGGCGTAGCGGGAATATTCCCCTCCCGAAAGGGAGGGGAGACGCGTTATAAGCTGCCCGCCGGGCGCGTACGCGCCGCTGACGTCAGCGTTCTTCCCGTTTTACGCCCGTCCAGGCTTTCCAGACGCATCTGGAACGGTGGGAACGGCATATCAATACCGTGCTCGCGGAAGCCCGCCAGAATCAGCTGGTGGATCTCATGGCGCAGCGGCATACGGTGGCCCATTTCGGCGGCGTAGATACGCAGCTCGAAAATCTGAATCCCCTGCTGTAAATCCACAAGGAAGACTTCCGGCGCCGGGTTGTCGATGACCAGCGAGCAGCGCTCCGCGGCAGTGTAGAGGATCTGGGTGACCTCTTCGCTGTTCGCGTCCGACGGTGCCGGTACCGTCAGCACCACACGGGTAACGGAGTCTGAGAGCGACCAGTTGATGAACTGCTCGGTAATAAACGCCTTGTTTGGCACGATGATCTCTTTCCGATCCCAGTCGCTGATCGTCGTCGCACGGGTGTTGATCTTCGTGATGCTGCCGGTCAGATCGCGGATCGTGACGGTATCGCCAATACGGATCGGTTTTTCGAACAGAATGATCAGGCCCGAGATGAAGTTGGCGAAGATCTCCTGTAAACCAAAACCTAACCCAACGCCGAGCGCTGCGACGAGCCACTGGAGCTTCGACCACTCAATGCCGATCATCGAGAAGCCAACCAGACCGCCAAACAGCATGATCAGATACTTGGTAATGGTCGTGATTGCATAGCCCGTACCCGGCGTTAAATCCAGATGCTGCAGCAGCGCCAGCTCCAGCAGCGCCGGGAAGTTACGCACCAGTTGGGTGGTGATGATCAGCACCAGAATGGCAATCAGCACCGCCCCTAAGGTGATCGGCTCCAGGCTTTCAACACCCTGCACCGTGGACGTCACGTCCCACAGCGAGATGTTCTCCAGGAAGCCAAACGCGGAGTGGATCTCCGACCACAGGAAGATGACCGAGAGGAGGGCAATCAGCATCAGGATGGAACGAACCAGGCGCAGGGACTGGGTACTGATGGCATCCAGATCCAGTTCGACCTCATCCGCCTCCGTCGTACCTTCCGTACTGTTAACGTGGTTTGGCTCTTCCTCACCCCGCGCGCGCTGGGCGAGGATCTCCGCCCGGCGATGCTTGGCACGGTCAAACGCCAGACGGCGGCGCTGGATCAGCATCCAGCGGCGGATAACGTGATACACCACCAGCAGCAGGAACCAGATGGCCACCGAGGTTTCGAGACGTGCCAACAGCGCCTGCGACGTCGCCAGGTAACCCACCGCGGCTGCCAGCATCGCAATCAACGGTGCGCTGAGCAGCAGGTTCCAGAGCAGCCGGTTGAACATATTGTCACCGCTGCCGGTTTTATCCAGATAGAGCG
The DNA here is from genome assembly GCF_052983755.1 of Enterobacter sp. CFEC122. NCBI lineage: Bacteria > Pseudomonadati > Pseudomonadota > Gammaproteobacteria > Enterobacterales > Enterobacteriaceae > Enterobacter > Enterobacter sp. CFEC122. The sequence goes on from NZ_JBRIQR010000024.1 coordinate 34,437, forward strand.
GAATACCCGCGCGCTTCAGGCTGAGCGTGACGATGGCCAGCGCTCCGCATATCAGCATAAAGCAGAGGCGGCCCAGCGAGCCTGAAAACTCCCGGTCGTTGAGATTATCGAACATGATCAGCGCCATAATCAGCGGCACAATCAGCCCGATGCTCATCAGATAGTAACGCATGGCGCGCGCCACGCGATTACGCGGCCAGCCAAAGTGGGCGATGAACAGGCCATTGGGTCGCGCAAAGGTGGCGCAAATCATTACCACCCACAGCAGCGGTACCGTGGCGGTGACGCCATCGCCAATCGCTACCGCGAGCGGATAGGGCCAGGCTTCCCGCAGGCCATAGCCCAGCGTCATCCACAGCACCGGCAGCGGGGAGGCGACGAGAATCGACCAGAATACGGTGCGCAACGTCAGCCAGAAGTGATCCTGGGTAACCTTCCCCACCCGGGAACTGGAACGCTCGAGGAAGCGGGTGAAATGTCTGCGCGAGTAAATGCTGAAGCCCACCAGAATTAACGCCCCCAGCAGCGGGAAAATGGTCTCTTTGCTGGTGAGCATCATCACGCTGGCCTGTCCCAGCTGGCTGAAGGTATCCAGCGAAATCAGACGGCGCAGATCCTGGACAATCTCAATTGGCCACGAGAAGGTCATCGGACGCACGTCGGACGTCCAGAAGAGGTAACGGTGCGTCGCCTCGTTCACCTCTTTCAGGGCATCTTCCAGCTGGCTGTTGGACACTTTTAGCTTGGTCAGCTCAAGAATCAGCGTATCCCCGCCCTGGAGCAGAGAGTTCAGCAGTTCACGCTGGGTACGCAGCTGGGCTTCCAGAATGCGGCTTTGCTCGCCGGTCAGAGGCTGTCCGTCAGCCTGACGGATCTGGCGGATTTGCGGCTGCTTATTGAGAAGATCTTCAAAATGCAGTCGCTGAACACGCAGCTGGGCCATTTCGGTATCCAACTGCTGCGGCTTCGGCATCTCCGGCAGGCGCGCGACCTGGGCGCGTAGCGCTTCGCCCAGCAGGTTTGACGATCCGAGCCACTGGGACTGTTCGCGCAGGGTGTTGAGCGCCTGGCGAACCTGAAGGGTTTGATTAGTGGCCTGACGCTGCTGCGAGGCCACCAGATCCATACGCTGCGCCTGTTGATTCAGCGCGGCCGAAAGCTCACGGTTGACCTTAAACTGCTCGACGATGCCGGCAGGCAGGTTATCGCTATTTTCTGCCAGCAGCTCGGTACTTTCCAGCGCGCGCTCCGCTTCACGCTGGCGCTGGCTATTGAGCTGGTTGCGCAAGGCCTGAAGATAGGCGTCCAGCTGCTCGCTCTGCTTCTGAGCGAGTTCTGAGTGCATCCGCGACAGCTCCTGGCGGTTATTGGCGGAAAGCTGCGCCAGCTCGAGCTCATCGACAAGGGCCTTCAGGCGAGCCGATTCTGCCTGCAGGCCCAGATTTTGGGCCTGCGCCTGTGGCGTGTTGCCGTTTTGTGTCCCCACGCGGCGCTCAACTTCATTAAGCTGGCGGCGGGCGTCGGTTTGCTGCTGCGGAAGCTGGCTGAGGGAGTCGGCAATTTCGCGCGCTCGCTCCTGCTCCTGCTGAGCAAGGCGGCTCTTTTCCAGAAGCTGGCTGCTGACCTGCAGGATCTCCTGGTTCAGCGCGTCGGAGGTCATCCCTGCCGGCACATCGCGCGGTTCGTCGCGCAAGTTATTGAGCTGCGCGCGCAGCGTCTGCGAGAGTTTGGGGAAGTTGTCGATAACCTGCTGATACTGCTGAGCGCGCTCAAGCGAGCCTTTCCGCTCCTCAAGCGCGTTCAGTGCAGACTGGAGCGACTCGACGGTCTCTGGCTGAGCGGGTTTGGCCGCTTTTGCCTGCTCCAGTTCCTGGGTTATCTGTTTGGCGTCGGGGGCTGTCGCTGCGTACGCCCCCATGCTGAGGCACCAGGCCATCAGTAGAACGATAATCGGGCGCACGTCAGCGATCCTTCTGTTGTTAGCCTTCGTCTTTTTTGTCGTCAACCAGCGGGCTGGCGTCGTGCTCGGCGTGAATCTCTTCCTGTGACAGCGGAGCAGGCTCTGCATCCGGCGTCACGAAGGTTTCGGTAGAGACCGCCAGCGGCTGGCCCAGCTTTGTCACCGACAGGCTTTCAAGCTGTTCAGCCAGCTTCACTTTGCCCGGCGCAAACAGGTTGATCACGGTGGAGCCCAGCTTAAAGCGGCCCATCTCCTGACCTTTGAGCAGGGCCACGGAACCTTCCGCTTCACCGGCAGGCCAGGTCCAGCGTTTGATCACGCCTTCGCGCGGCGGGGTGATGGTGCCTGCCCAGACGGTTTCGATGCTGCCAACGATGGTCGCACCGACCAGAATCTGGGCCATAGGGCCAAATTCAGTATCGAACAGGCAGATGACGCGCTCGTTACGGGCAAACAGGTTTGGCACGTTCTGCGCGGTCAGGTGGTTCACGGAGAACAGATCGCCCGGGACGTAAATCATTTCACGCAGGATGCCGTTACACGGCATGTGCACGCGGTGGTAGTCGCGCGGTGACAGATAGGTGGTGGCAAAGGTACCGTTGCGGAACAGATCCGCCATCAGGTAGTTACCCGCCAGCAGCGCTTCCAGGCTGTAGTTATGGCCCTTCGCCTGCAGAATTTTGTCGTCTTCGATGTTACCCAACTGGCTGATCACGCCGTCTGCCGGCATCACCAGGACGTTAGGGTCGGTGTTCACCGGGCGCACGTCGTCACGCAGCGGGCGCACGAAGAATTCGTTGAAGGTGCGGTAGCTGGCGGTATCCGGCTTCTGCGCCTCTTTCATGTCGACCTTGTAATATTTTACGAAAAGGTCGATGACCAGTTTGGTCAGCCAGCCTGCGCGTTTGCTCGCGCCCCAGCCCGCCAGGCGAGTGAGCCACAGTTTTGGCAGAATGTATTGAAGCGAAAGTTTAAATGCGTTTAACAAGGTAGCCTCCAGGCCATTGTTTTGTCGTTCCTGATCCGGCGGTAAGCCACCGGAACCTGAAAAAAGGGGACGATTTTAGCGATGCTTAGCTTAGTTGTCAGTTATCAGAATCAGAAAAGTTTTTACGCGTTTTTACCTGATCCATGCTCTCAAGAATGCGGTGATAATTCTCGAAGCGGGTCTCCGCGATTTCGCCTTTCTCAACCGCTTCACGGATAGCGCAGCCTGGATCGTTATCGTGTTTACAGTCGCGGTACTTGCAAGCGCCTAAATAATCATGGAATTCGACAAATCCGTTAAAGATTTGTTCCGGCTCAAGGTGCCATAAACCGAACTCTCGCACGCCCGGGGAGTCGATCACGTCGCCGCCATGTGGGAAGTGATACAGGCGTGACGCGGTGGTGGTGTGCTGGCCGAGGCCCGAGACGTCAGATACATCGTTGGTGAGGATCTCTTGCTGAAGGCCAAGCAGGTTGTTCAGCAGGCTCGATTTACCCACGCCGGACTGGCCCGCAAAGATGCTGATGCGGTCGGTAAGCGCCTCTTCAAGCGGTTTCAGGCCATCTTTGGTGTAGCTGGAGACCATCAGGACGCGATAGCCAATTTTGCGATAGATATCCATCTGCTCATTGACGAAGGCCATCCCGTCGTCGTCCAGCAGATCGATTTTGTTCAGCACGATGATAGGTTCAACCTGCAGCGTTTCGCAGGCGACGAGGTATCGGTCGATAATATTGAGCGACAGTTCGGGCAAAATCGCCGATACGATAACGATTTGGTTAATGTTGGCGGCAATCGGTTTGACCCCGTCGTAGAAATCGGGACGGGTTAACACGGACGTGCGCTCATGGACTGCTTCAACAATACCTTTTACCGTTACGCCTTCCGCCGCCTCTTTACCCGGTCGCCAGACGACGCGGTCGCCGGTCACCAGAGAACGAATGGTCCGGCGGATGTTGCAGCGGTGAATGGCACCATCGGCGGATTCCACGTCAGCGTGCATACCGAAACGGCTGATGACTACGCCTTCCGTTGGGTCGCCAAACAGGTTGTCGTCGTAATCGACCTTCTCCGCAGTGGTTTTAAGACGGCGCTGGTGATTGGCATTCACGCGGCGCTGCTGCCCTTTGGAGAGTTTATTTTTACTCAATCGCACTGGCTCCTGGTCGCCCGTAGGGGGCAAAACCTCTATGATACACTCTAATTAATACTAGTTAACCTGCTACTGCCGGTTATGCGAGAAGGGTGGAAAATAACATGAGCGCGGATGAAAACAACCTGATTTGGATCGATCTCGAAATGACCGGGCTGGATCCCGAGCGCGATCGCATTATTGAAATTGCGACCCTGGTGACGGACGCCAACCTGAATATCCTGGCGGAAGGGCCTACGATTGCGGTGCATCAGTCTGATGACCAACTGGCGTTGATGGACGAGTGGAACGTGCGTACCCACACCGGCAGTGGCCTGGTGGAGCGCGTGAAGGCGAGCACCATGGGTGACCGTGAGGCGGAGCTGGCGACGCTTGAGTTCCTGAAACAGTGGGTTCCGGCGGGCAAATCACCTATTTGTGGGAATAGCATCGGCCAGGATCGTCGTTTCCTGTTTAAGTACATGCCGGAGCTGGAGTCTTACTTCCACTACCGCTATCTGGATGTCAGCACGCTGAAAGAGCTGGCGCGTCGCTGGAAGCCTGAAATTCTCGACGGCTTTAAAAAGCAGGGGACGCATCAGGCGATGGACGATATCCGAGAGTCCGTGGCGGAGCTTTCTTACTACCGCGAAAACTTTATTAAGCTGTGATTTTGAGATCCGGCGCCTTGCGTGGCCGGCTTTTTGTCGTTAAATTGTGCAGCTTGCCGATTAAATAAGCATTTGAACTGAATTTCGAAAAAATCGCTTTAAGGGGGGTTGCAGCTAAAAGGATTTCTCGTATAATGCGCCTCCCGTAACGACAGAGAATTACACGTTACGACAGCAACAAAAGCAGTGCAGATTTGCGGGAATAGCTCAGTTGGTAGAGCACGACCTTGCCAAGGTCGGGGTCGCGAGTTCGAGTCTCGTTTCCCGCTCCAAAATTTGAAAGTGCTTTCATAGCACAGACTGCCCAAGCGGGAATAGCTCAGTTGGTAGAGCACGACCTTGCCAAGGTCGGGGTCGCGAGTTCGAGTCTCGTTTCCCGCTCCAAAATTTGAAAGTGCTTCCACAGCACGGACCACCCAAGCGGGAATAGCTCAGTTGGTAGAGCACGACCTTGCCAAGGTCGGGGTCGCGAGTTCGAGTCTCGTTTCCCGCTCCAAATTCTTCTTCATCTCTAAAATATCCACAGCGAAAAGCATCGCTGGGGACGTTTTCTGTTTTCTCTGAAATACTCTTGTGAACAGAGTTATCCACAGAAACTGCGCTTAACCGAAACAGGGTTAAAACTTAGCAGGGTGAATAATATCTTCATAAGATACTGTATTTACTTAATAAAATTTGATTTCAAAATGTTATTGAGATCACTTGAACTCTTCTCCAGCCCTGATGGCGCTTGAGTTTGTAATTTTATTCACAGGCTGTGAATAGTTCAGGCATCCCGCGGAAGCCCTTTTTCAATCACCCTCACCAGACGCTGTTTCTTCGGTAGCTGCACCTCGACCACGCAGGCATTACGTTTCTCAACTTGCTGCGCAATCGCCCATTCTATGTGTTCATCAAGAAGTGGGTGCTCACCTCTACGGCTTTCAAGCGCCCGAATATTCGCTTCATCCCACGGGGCATTCCCCAGCGCGACGGCCACATTTCGCAGCCAGCGCAGATGGCCGATACGGCGGATGGCCGAACCCTCCGTCACTTTCAGGAACCAGGCTTCGGTCCAGGCGAACAGTTCAGCGAGCGGCGGGGCATGGAGCGCCTTGCGCGGGCTGAAATCCTCTTCGTCGGTGAGCTGTGAATAGCGGTTCCACGGGCAGATGAGCTGGCAATCGTCGCAGCCGTAGATGCGGTTGCCGATAAGCGGTCGGAACTCCTCTGGAATGGCGCCTTCCAGTTCGATCGTGAGGTAGGAGATACAGCGGCGCGCATCAACGGTGTAAGGCTCAACGATGGCGCCGGTGGGGCAGATGGTCATACAGGCCACGCAGCGGCCACAGCCTTCCTCTACCGGGCCGTCTACCGGCAGCGGTAAATCAATCAGCAGTTCACCGAGGAAGAAGAACGATCCGGCGTCGCGGCTAAGAATAAGTGAGTGCTTACCTGTCCAGCCAAGCCCGGCTTTTTCGGCGATCGGACGCTCAAGAATAGGCGCGGAATCGACAAAGGGTCTAAAATTCAGCGAAACACAGTGCTGCTGAATAGTTTCCCCGAGTTTTTTTAAACGGTTACGCAGAAGCTTATGGTAATCACGACCGAGGGCGTACCGGCTAACGTAACCCAGCGAGGGGTCTTTGAGCGTGCGCGCAAAGGCCGCGTTGGCGGGCAGGTAGTTCATGCGCACGCTGATGACGCGTAATGTGCCCGGCAAAAGCTCGTGTGGACGGGCGCGCATCATGCCATGACGTGCCATCCACTCCATTTCGCCGTGGTATTGTTTGTCCAGCCAGGCCTGCAGTTTGGGCTCGCTGGCGGAGAGGTCGGTATCGGTAATGCCTACCTTCTGGAAGCCAAGCTCAGCACCCCACTGTTTGATTTTTTGCGCTAATTCATTGAGATCGAGGGGCTGTGACATGACGGACCATACGGTGAAGAAAAACCCCGCAAGTATACCACATTCCATCTGGCATGCGGATGACCTCCGGCGCGCCGAAAAAGAGGCTGCAGACAGCCTCGGGATTACCCTGTATGAACTGATGCTCCGCGCGGGTGAGGCAGCGTTTGACGTTGCCCGTAGCGCCTGGCCGCAGGCCGCCCACTGGCTGATTCTGTGCGGGCACGGCAACAACGGCGGTGACGGCTACGTCGTCGCCCGTCTCGCGGTGGCTGCGGGTATCCGCGTGACCTTGCTGGCTCTCGAAAGTGATAAACCGCTGCCGGAAGAGGCCAGCGCGGCGCGGGAGGCATGGCTGAACGCCGGCGGTGTGATTCATGCGCCTGATATCGTCTGGCCAGAGGATGTTGATCTGATTGTTGACGGGCTGCTGGGCACCGGGCTGCGCAGCGCGCCGCGCGAAAACGTTGCCGCACTCATTGAACACGCTAACAGACATTCCGCGCCGGTAGTCGCCCTGGATATTCCCTCTGGCCTGATTGCACAAACGGGTGCGACGCCGGGGGCGGTGATTCAGGCGGCACATACGGTAACCTTTATCGCCCTGAAGCCAGGATTACTGACCGGCAAAGCGCGGGATGTCGTTGGCGTGTTGCACCACAGTGCGCTGGGGCTGGAGAGCTGGCTGGCCGGGCAGGAAACGCACCTCATGCGTTATGATGCGTCGCAGCTTGCAGCGTGGCTCCCGCCGCGACGACCAACGTCACATAAGGGCGATCACGGCAGGCTGGTGATTGTGGGCGGTGACCACGGTACGGCGGGTGCGATTCGCATGACTGGTGAAGCGGCTCTGCGCAGCGGCGCCGGATTAGTGCGAGTGCTCACTCGCATTGAGAATATTGCGCCGATCGTCACGGCCCGACCGGAGCTGATGGTCCATGAGCTTACGCTCCAGACGCTGGAGCAAAGCCTCGAATGGGCGGACGTGGTGGTGATCGGTCCCGGGCTTGGGCAGCAGGCGTGGGGTAAACAGGCCCTGCAAAAGGTCGAGAATTTTCGCAAACCGATGCTGTGGGATGCCGACGCGCTTAACCTTCTGGCAATAAACCCGGATAAGCGTCACAATCGCATTCTGACGCCACACCCCGGCGAAGCCGCGCGGCTGCTTAACTGCAGCGTGGCAGAAATTGAAAGCGATCGCTTACTTTCTGCTCAGCGTCTGGTAAAACGTTACGGAGGTGTTGCCGTTTTAAAAGGGGCGGGAACCGTTGTCGCCTGTGACGAGACGCAGGGCGTTATTGATGCCGGAAATGCGGGCATGGCGAGCGGCGGCATGGGCGATGTGCTTTCCGGTATTATTGGCGCATTGCTTGGACAGAAACTTCCCCTTTATGATGCAGCCTGTGCGGGCTGCGTGGCCCACGGCGTTGCGGCAGATAAACTGGCTGCGCGTTACGGTACGCGCGGTATGCTGGCCACCGATCTCTTTTGCACGCTGCGGCGTGTAGTTAACCCGGATGTGATTGACGTAGAAAATGACTAATCGAGCGATTCCTTTACCTGATGAACAAGCCACTTTAGATCTCGGCAAGCGCGTGGCGCAGGCCTGTCAGGGGGCAACCGTCATTTATCTGTATGGTGATTTAGGGGCGGGTAAAACCACCTTCAGCCGGGGTTTTTTGCAGGCGTTAGGGCATAACGGGAATGTGAAAAGCCCAACCTACACGCTGGTAGAACCGTACACCCTTGAAAATCTCATGGTGTACCACTTCGATTTATACCGCCTTGCGGATCCTGAGGAGCTGGAATTTATGGGGATCCGTGATTATTTTGCCAACGACGCCATTTGCCTGGTGGAGTGGCCGCAACAAGGTGCGGGTGTGCTGCCTGACCCGGATGTCGAAATTCACTTAGATTACCAGGCTCAAGGGCGTGAGGCACGCATCAGTGCTGTTTCCTCATCAGGCAGTTCCTTACTGGCGCGTCTGGCCGGTTAAGCGTAGGGATGACGGGATGATAAATCGCGTTAAAGGTTGGTTGTTGGCTGCCACCGTGCTGCTGTGCGCGCAGGCCGGGGCGGCAAATCTTTCAGATATTCAGGTATCGAACGGCGAAAGCCAGGCCCGGATCACGTTCAGCTTTATGGGCGATCCTGAGTATGCGTTTTCACAGCCAGACAGCCACAGCGTGGCGCTGGATATCAAACAGACAGGCGTGATCCAGGGATTACCGCTGCAGTTCAGCGGCAACAACCTGGTGAAAAGTATCCGTTCGGGTACGCCGCAGGATAGCCAGTCGTTACGCCTGGTGGTCGATCTGACCGAAAAGGGCAAAACGAAGGCGGTGAAGCAGCAAAACGGGGCGAACTATACGGTGGTCTTTACCATCAATGCCGATGTCCCGCCACCGCCTCCACCGCCGCCTGTCGTTGCCAAACGCGTGGAAGAACCGGTGTATACGCCGCGTCCTGCTGAACCTGCGCGTAATCCATTTAAATCACAGAACGATCGCATCACTGCGGCAACCAGCAGCAATACGGTGACCCGTCCGGCGGTGAGTACGCGCCGTGCTGCGACCAGCGGTGACAAAGTGATTATCGCCATTGATGCAGGTCATGGTGGACAGGACCCGGGGGCGATTGGCCCGGGTGGGACGCAAGAGAAAAATGTCACCATCGCCATTGCCCGTAAGCTGCGTGCACTGCTCAACGACGACCCTACGTTCAAAGGCGTGTTGACCCGCGACGGGGATTACTTCATTTCGGTAATGGGGCGTTCGGACGTCGCGCGCAAGCAGAATGCGAATTTCCTGGTTTCCATCCACGCAGATGCTGCGCCTAACCGTAACGCGACCGGTGCCTCGGTATGGGTACTCTCGAACCGTCGCGCCAACAGCGAAATGGCCAACTGGCTGGAAGAGCATGAGAAGCAGTCTGAACTGCTAGGCGGCGCGGGCGATGTGCTGGCAAACAGCCAGTCAGACCCGTACCTGAGCCAGGCGGTGCTGGATTTACAATTCGGTCATTCTCAGCGCGTCGGGTATGATGTGGCCACTAACGTATTGAACCAGCTGCAAAGCATTGGTGTGCTGCATAAGCGTCGTCCTGAACATGCCAGCCTCGGCGTTCTGCGCTCGCCAGATATCCCATCCATCCTTGTAGAGACGGGCTTTATCAGTAACAACGGTGAAGAGCGTCTGCTGGGAAGCGACAGCTATCAGCAGCAAATTGCCGAAGCGATTTATAACGGTCTGCGTAAATACTTTGATGCCCATCCGCTGCAGTCTGCGCCACAGAGCGGCGCTGCCCAGACGGCCAGCGCAGCGCTACCGGGTGAGATGACCGCGACCAACTAAGGAGAATTCATGCCGATTCAGGTTCTGCCGCCGCAGCTTGCGAACCAAATCGCCGCCGGTGAGGTGGTGGAACGTCCCGCGTCGGTCGTGAAGGAGCTGGTGGAAAACAGCCTCGATGCGGGCGCGACCCGCATCGATATTGATATCGAGCGCGGCGGCGCGAAGCTTATCCGCATTCGCGACAACGGCTGCGGCATTAAAAAAGAGGAGCTGGCGCTGGCGCTGGCCCGTCACGCCACCAGTAAAATTGCTTCTCTGGATGACCTGGAAGCGATTATTAGCCTCGGCTTTCGCGGTGAAGCGCTGGCCAGTATCAGCTCGGTTTCGCGCTTAACGCTGACCTCCCGTACCGCCGAACAGCAGGAAGCCTGGCAGGCTTACGCCGAAGGGCGCGATATGGATGTGACGGTCAAACCCGCGGCGCACCCTGTCGGCACGACGCTTGAAGTATTAGATCTCTTCTACAACACCCCCGCCCGACGCAAGTTCATGCGTACCGAGAAGACCGAATTCGGACACATCGACGAGATCATCCGCCGCATCGCGCTGGCGCGTTTCGATGTCACCATCAACCTCAGCCACAACGGCAAGGTGATGCGTCAGTATCGCGCGGTGGCAGAAGGTGGACAGAAAGAGCGTCGGCTGGGCGCCATTTGCGGGACCCCGTTTCTGGAACAGGCGCTGGCCATTGAGTGGCAGCACGGCGATCTGGCGCTGCGCGGCTGGGTAGCCGATCCGAACGCGAGCAGCGCTGCGTTTGCGGAGATCCAGTATTGCTACGTCAACGGCCGCATGATGCGCGACCGTCTCATCAATCACGCCATTCGCCAGGCCTGCGAAGACAAGCTCGGGGCCGATCAGCAGCCTGCTTTCGTGCTTTATCTGGAAATCGACCCGCATCAGGTGGATGTGAACGTCCATCCTGCCAAGCATGAAGTGCGGTTCCACCAGTCGCGACTGGTGCATGATTTTATCTATCAGGGCGTGCTGAGCGTGCTGCAGCAGCAGGGTGAAACGCCGTTGCCGCTGGAACACGCAGAACCTGCGCCACGCCCAATTCCTGAAAACCGTGTCGCTGCAGGCCGCAACCATTTTGCGGAGCCCGCCGTTGCGCGTGAACCGGAAGCGCCGCGCTTTTCCTCCGCAGGGGCCGCACCGCGTCCAACGGGTGCCAACTACCCGAATGCCCAGCCTGGCTATCAAAAGCAGCAGGGCGCGTTGTACCGCAAACTGCTGGAGACGCCAGTCGTAGAGCGTAAAGAACCTATTCCGGCACCTCAGCCTTCTCTGGACGGCCATAGCCAGAGTTTTGGCCGGGTGCTGACGATTATCGCGCCGGATATGGCTCTGCTGGAACGTGACGGCAAATTGATGCTTCTGGCACTGCCGGTTGCCGAACGCTGGCTTAAACAGGTGCAGCTCACGCCGGGCGAAAATGCCGCCTGTGCGCAGCCGCTGTTAATTCCGGTTCGCCTGAAAATATCCCCTGATGAAACAAGGATATTGCAGCGTGCCGAAGCACAGCTGGCGCAAATGGGTATTGAAATTGTGCTCGAACCACAACATGTGACAATTCGTGCAGTGCCTTTACCCTTACGCCAACAAAATTTACAAAACTTGATTCCTGAACTGATAGGCTACCTGGCGCAGCAAACATCGTTTGATGCCGCTAACACCGCGCAGTGGATCGCCCGCCATCTGGCCAGCGAACACGCGCCGTGGAGCATGGCACAGGCCATCAGCGTGCTGGCGGAGGTTGAACGCCTCTGTCCGCATCTGGTGAAAGCGCCGCCGGGTGGGTTATTACAACCTGTTGATTTAAAAACGGCGATGAACGCCCTGAAACATGATTGACGTAAGTAAGGCGAGCCTGCCTAAGGCAATTTTTTTAATGGGCCCAACGGCCTCCGGCAAAACGGCGCTCGCCATTGAGTTGCGTAAAGTTTTGCCGGTAGAGTTGATTAGCGTCGACTCCGCCCTCATCTACCGAGGGATGGACATCGGCACGGCGAAGCCTGACGCAGAAGAACTGCGCGCGGCACCGCACCGTTTGCTGGATATCCTCGACCCGGCTCAGGCTTACTCCGCAGCGGATTTTCGCCGGGATGCCTTAGCCGAGATGGCCCAGATAACGGCGGCGGGGCGTATACCGCTGTTGGTTGGCGGAACCATGCTCTACTTCAAGGCGCTGCTGGAGGGGTTATCACCTCTGCCATCCGCGGACCCGGAAGTAAGAGCGAAAATTGAGCAGCAGGCGGCAGAGCAGGGGTGGGACGTTTTGCATCAGCAACTGGCGGAGATTGACCCGGTTGCCGCAGCGCGGATCCATCCAAATGATCCGCAAAGGCTTTCCCGGGCACTGGAAGTTTTTTTCATTTCGGGTAAAACTTTAACGGAACTGACGCAAACGTCAGGAGACGCTCTGCCGTATCAGGTGCATCAGTTCGCCATCGCCCCGGCGAGCCGTGAACTGCTCCATCAGCGAATTGAGCAGCGTTTTCATCAGATGTTAGCTTCAGATTTTGAAGCAGAAGTGCGGGCGCTATTTGCCCGTGGAGATTTGCATACGGACATGCCTTCCATTCGTTGTGTGGGATACCGCCAGATGTGGTCGTACCTTGAAGGTGAGATTTCATACGATGAAATGGTTTATCGAGGTGTTTGCGCCACGAGACAGTTAGCGAAGCGCCAGATCACCTGGTTGCGCGGTTGGGAAGGGGTTCACTGGTTAGACAGTGAAAAACCACAACAGGCGTTAAGCGACGTGATTGAGGTTGTTGGTGATATCGCTCACTGAATGTGTACAATTGAGGCGTATCGTGCGCAATTTTTCAGAATCGCAAGGTTCTAAGTACAAAACAAGCATATAAGGAAAAGATAGAATGGCTAAGGGGCAATCTTTACAAGATCCGTTCCTGAACGCATTGCGTCGGGAACGTGTTCCAGTTTCTATTTATTTGGTGAATGGTATTAAGCTGCAAGGTCAGATTGAGTCTTTCGATCAGTTCGTGATTCTGTTGAAAAACACGGTCAGTCAGATGGTCTATAAGCACGCTATTTCTACTGTTGTTCCGTCCCGTCCGGTATCTCATCACAGCAATAACGCTGGCGGCGGCACAGGTAGTAACTACCATCATGGCAGCAACGCGCAGGGTTCTTCAACGCCAGCGCAGGACAGCGACGAGACCGAATAAGGTTTCGCACTGTTATCCACACGGGGAGCCAGGGATCCTGCGTTCCCCGCTGATCTTTTTAGAGAGGTTTACGCTTGTTTGACCGTTATGATGCCGGTGAGCAGGCGGTGCTGGTACACATCTATTTTTCGCAAGACAAAGATATGGAAGACCTCCAGGAGTTTGAATCTCTGGTCTCTTCCGCCGGTGTCGAAGCAATGCAGGTGATTACCGGTAGCCGTAAAGCGCCGCACCCAAAGTATTTTGTTGGTGAAGGTAAAGCAGTCGAAATTGCGGATGCCGTAAAAGCAACCGGCGCGTCAGTCGTGTTGTTTGATCATGCGCTGTCTCCAGCCCAGGAGCGCAACCTGGAAGCTCTCTGCGAATGCCGTGTTATCGATCGCACGGGATTGATTTTAGACATTTTTGCTCAGCGTGCACGTACCCACGAAGGGAAACTGCAGGTTGAGCTGGCGCAGCTGCGTCATCTGGCAACGCGTCTGGTGCGTGGCTGGACCCACCTTGAAAGACAAAAAGGCGGGATTGGTTTGCGCGGCCCGGGTGAAACCCAGCTCGAAACCGACCGTCGTTTGCTGCGTGGCCGAATTACCCAGATCCTCTCACGTCTGGAAAGGGTCGAGAAACAGCGTGAGCAGGGGCGTCGGGCACGAACCAAAGCCGACATCCCGACGGTGTCGCTGGTGGGGTATACCAACGCCGGTAAATCCACCCTGTTTAACCAGATAACCGAGGCCCAGGTTTATGCCGCAGACCAGCTGTTTGCGACCCTGGACCCGACGCTGCGCCGTATTGACGTTGCAGACGTCGGTGAAACGGTGCTGGCGGATACCGTAGGGTTTATCCGTCACCTGCCGCATGACCTGGTGGCGGCGTTCAAGGCCACCCTGCAGGAGACGCGACAGGCGACCCTGCTGCTGCACGTGATTGATGCGGCAGACGTGCGCGTGCAGGAGAACATCGACGCGGTGAACGTGGTGCTCGAAGAGATCGACGCCCACGAAATCCCAACGCTGTTGGTGATGAACAAGATCGATATGCTGGACGATTTCGAACCGCGTATCGACAGAGATGAAGAGAACAAACCGATTCGGGTCTGGCTTTCTGCCCAGACCGGTCTTGGTGTGCCACTGCTTTTCCAGGCTTTGACAGAACGTCTTTCCGGTGAGGTAGCTCAGCACACGCTGCGACTGCCGCCACAGGAAGGCAGGCTGCGCAGCCGGTTTTATCAGCTTCAGGCGATAGAAAAAGAGTGGATGGAGGATGACGGCAGCGTGGGGATGCAGGTGCGTATGCCGATCGTTGACTGGCGTCGCCTCTGTAAACAAGAACCTGCGCTGGTCGACTATATCGTCTGATCAGAAAGGGGATGCCTGAATAATTCGCCCTTGCATAACAAATATGGAGCATATACATGGCGTGGAATCAGCCCGGTAATAACGGACAGGACCGCGACCCGTGGGGAAGCAGCAATAATCAAGGCGGCAACTCTGGGGGAAATGGCAACAAAGGTGGTCGCGAGCAGGGGCCGCCGGATCTGGATGATATCTTCCGCAAGCTGAGCAAGAAGCTTGGTGGTCTTGGCGGAGGTAAAGGTTCTGGCTCAGGTGGAAATTCCACCCAGGGGCCGCGCCCGCAAATGGGTGGCCGCGTAGTCGGTATTGTTGCCGCTGCAGTGGTAATCATCTGGGCTGCTACCGGGTTCTACACTATTAAAGAAGCGGAACGCGGTGTCGTTACGCGTTTTGGCAAGTTCAGCCATCTGGTTGAGCCGGGCCTGAACTGGAAACCGACCTTCATTGACGACGTGACCGCGGTCAACGTGGAATCGGTCCGTGAACTGGCAGCGTCTGGTGTGATGCTGACGTCTGATGAAAACGTGGTGCGCGTTGAGATGAACGTGCAGTACCGCGTGACCGATCCTGAGCGTTATCTGTTTAGCGTGACCAGCGCTGATGACAGTCTGCGCCAGGCGACCGACAGCGCCCTGCGCGGGGTGATCGGTAAATACACCATGGACCGTATCCTGACCGAAGGTCGTACCGTTATCCGTAGCGATACCCAGCGTGAGCTGGAAGAGACCATTCGTCCATACAACATGGGGATTACCCTGCTGGACGTCAACTTCCAGGCCGCTCGTCCGCCGGAAGAGGTGAAAGCGGCCTTTGACGATGCGATTGCTGCACGTGAAAACGAACAGCAGTACATCCGTGAAGCAGAAGCCTACACCAACGAAGTTCAGCCACGTGCTAACGGTCAGGCGCAGCGTATTCTGGAAGAAGCGCGTGCGTATAAGACGCAGACCATCCTGGAAGCACAGGGTGAGGTCGCTCGCTTCGCGAAGATCCTGCCGGAATATAAAGCGGCGCCGGAAATTACCCGTGAGCGTCTCTATATTGAGACCATGGAAAAAGTGCTGAGCCACACCCGCAAAGTGTTGGTTAACGACAGTAAAGGCGGAAACCTGATGGTGCTGCCGCTGGATCAGATGCTGAAAGGCGGTTCTGCACCGGCAGCAAAAGACAACAGCGGTGCGAACAACCTGCTGCGTCTGCCACCTGCGTCATCCGGTAGCACAAGCGCAACAACCACGTCTTCTTCGAGCGATGGTGACATTATGGACCAACGCCGTGCTAACGCGCAGCGTAACGACTACCAGCGTCAGGGGGAATAAGGATGCGTAAGTCAGTTATTGCGATCATCGTCATCGTACTGGTCGTGCTTTATACCTCGATCTTTGTGGTGAAAGAGGGCGAGCGTGGGATCAAGTTCCAGTTCAGCAGCGTCGTGCGTGATGGCGACAAACGCCCGGTGATCTACGAACCGGGTCTGCACTTCAAGGTGCCGTTCATTCAGTCAGTGAAAACGCTTGATGCGCGTATCCAGACTATGGATAACCAGGCCGACCGTTTCGTGACTAAAGAGAAGAAAGACCTGATCGTTGATTCCTATATCAAATGGCGCATCAGCGATTTCAGCCGTTACTTCCTGGCAACGGGCGGCGGTGACGTTTCTCAGGCAGAAGTGCTGCTGAAACGTAAGTTCTCTGACCGTCTGCGTTCTGAGATTGGTCGTCTGGATGTGAAAGACATCGTGACCGACTCCCGTGGCCGTCTGACCCTGGAAGTTCGCGATGCGCTGAACTCTGGCACAGCGGGCACTGAAGATGAAGTTTCAACGCCGGCAGCAGATGATGCGATTGCCAAAGCGGCTGAGCGCGTTCAGGCTGAAACCAACGGTAAAGTGCCGGTGATCAACCCGAACAGTATGGCTGCGCTGGGTATTGAAGTGGTAGACGTGCGTATCAAGCAGATCAACCTGCCGGTGGAAGTGTCCGAGGCGATTTACAACCGTATGCGCGCCGAGCGTGAAGCGGTCGCCCGTCGTCACCGTTCACAGGGCCAGGAAGAGGCGGAGAAGCTGCGTGCTGCTGCGGACTACGAAGTGGCCAAAACGCTGGCGGAATCTGAGCGTCAGGGCCGTATCCTGCGTGGTGAAGGTGATGCCGAGGCGGCGAAGCTGTTTGCCGATGCCTTCAGTCAGGATCCTGACTTCTATGCCTTTATCCGTAGCCTGCGTGCTTACGAGAATAGCTTCCAGAGCAACCAGGATGTGATGGTGCTCAGCCCGGACAGCGATTTCTTCCGTTATATGAAGACGCCGACTAACGCAACGCGATAAACTCAGGCTCGTTTGAGTATTCAAACCACCGCTCCCCACGGAGCGGTGGTTTTCTTTTATAAGGAACAAAAATGAATTCAACGATCTGGCTCGCGCTGGCCCTGGTCCTGGTGCTGGAAGGTCTGGGACCGATGCTCTATCCACGCGCCTGGCGTCGAATGATCGCCACCATGAGCCAACTGCCGGATAATATTTTACGTCGTTTTGGCGGCGGTCTTGTGGTTGCGGGCATCGTGATCTACTACATGTTGAGGAAAACGATTGGCTGATCAAAAAGTGGTCGGATTTGGGATATTCTGAGGTCAAAAAGTGCTGTATATCTGAAAAAGCGATGGTAGAATCCATTTTTAAGCAAACGGTGATTTTGAAAAAAATGGGTAACAACGTCGTCGTACTGGGCACCCAATGGGGTGACGAAGGTAAAGGGAAGATTGTTGATCTTCTGACTGAACGGGCTAAATATGTTGTGCGCTACCAGGGCGGTCACAACGCAGGCCATACTCTCGTAATCAACGGTGAAAAAACCGTCCTCCATCTTATTCCATCAGGCATTCTTCGCGAAAACGTCACCAGCATCATCGGTAACGGCGTTGTGCTGTCTCCAGCGGCGCTGATGAAAGAGATGAAAGGTCTGGAAGACCGTGGTATCCCGGTTCGCGAGCGTCTGCTGCTCTCCGAAGCCTGCCCGCTGATCCTGGACTATCACGTGGCGCTGGACGTTGCGCGTGAAAAAGCCCGCGGCGCGAAAGCGATCGGCACCACCGGTCGTGGTATCGGCCCGGCTTACGAGGATAAAGTTGCACGTCGCGGTCTGCGCGTGGGTGACCTCTTCGACAAAGCAACCTTCGCTGAAAAACTGAAAGAAGTGATGGAATATCACAACTTCCAGCTGGTGAACTTCTACAAAGCTGACGCTGTTGACTACCAGAAAGTGCTGGATGACGTCATGGCGATTGCAGACATTCTGACCGGTATGGTTGTTGATGTGTCCGATCTGCTGGACCAGGCGCGCAAGCGTGGCGATTTCGTCATGTTCGAAGGTGCGCAGGGTACGCTGCTGGACATCGACCACGGTACCTATCCGTACGTAACCTCTTCCAACACCACCGCGGGTGGCGTGGCGACCGGCTCTGGCCTGGGTCCACGTTATGTGGATTACGTTCTGGGCATCATCAAAGCGTACTCCACTCGCGTGGGTGCAGGTCCATTCCCGACCGAACTGTTTGATGAAACCGGCGAGTTCCTGTGCAAGCAGGGTAACGAGTTTGGCGCGACCACCGGTCGTCGTCGTCGTACCGGCTGGCTGGATGCGGTTGCCGTGCGTCGTGCAGTGCAGATCAACTCCCTGTCTGGCTTCTGCCTGACCAAGCTGGACGTACTGGACGGCCTGAAAGAAGTGAAAATCTGCGTAGGCTACCGTATGCCTGATGGCCGCGAAGTGACCACCACGCCGCTGGCTGCTGACGACTGGGAAGGCATTGAGCCAATCTACGAAACCATGCCGGGCTGGTCTGAGACCACTTTCGGTGTGAAAGAGCGTAGCGGCCTGCCGCAGGCGGCGCTGGATTACATCAAGCGTATTGAAGAACTGACCGAAGTGCCGATCGATATTATTTCTACCGGCCCGGATCGTACTGAAACGATGATCCTGCGCGACCCGTTCGACGCATAATCTTCGTGACTGCTGGCCTGCGGGGAGACCCGTAGGCCGGATAAGCGTAGCGCCATCCGGCGACCGCTCCTGGATCTCCGCTTTTTCGCCCCGTCTGTCAAATAAATTAGCCGCTAACTATCTGGCTGGTTTATCATCATTAATGAATATCTCTGCGGTTTGTCCGCGATTTCCCTTTTTCCTGAGGTTGATGTGCAGTTAACAAGTTTCACCGATTACGGCTTACGCGCGCTGATCTACATGGCGTCGTTACCCGATGGGAAAATGACCAGTATCTCTGAAGTCACAGAGGTCTACGGCGTATCCCGTAATCATATGGTCAAAATAATCAATCAACTTAGTCGTGCCGGATACGTTGCTGCCGTCCGCGGGAAGAATGGTGGGATCCGTCTCGGTAAACCGGCACAGAGTATTCGTGTTGGCGATGTGGTACGTGAACTGGAGCCGCTGTCTCTGGTGAACTGCAGCAGCGAGTTCTGCCACATCACGCCCGCCTGCCGCCTGAAAAAGGCGCTTTCTAAGGCCGTGCAAAGTTTTCTCAAGGAGCTGGATAACTACACGCTGGCCGATTTGGTTGAAGAGAATCAACCGCTTTATAAATTATTGCTGGTGGAATGAAGAAAATTTCCACCGGAGCTGACAACGGAGGAACCGACATGTCACACGATCCTTTCCAGGAACGCGAAGCCGAAAAATACGCGAATCCTATCCCCAGCCGCGAGTTCATCATTGAACACTTAACAAAACGCGAAAAACCCGCCAATCGTGAAGAACTTGCTGTTGAATTAAACATTGAAGGTGAAGAGCAAATTGAAGCCCTTCGCCGCCGCCTGCGCGCGATGGAGCGTGACGGGCAGCTGGTCTTTACCCGCCGCCAGTGCTACGCGCTGCCAGAACGCCTCGATCTGCTGAAAGGGACCGTCATTGGTCACCGCGATGGCTTCGGCTTCCTGCGGGTGGAAGGCCGTAAAGACGATCTGTATCTCTCATCTGAACAGATGAAAATGTGCATCCACGGCGACCAAATTCTGGCGCAGCCGCTGGGCGCTGACCGTAAAGGTCGCCGAGAAGCGCGCGTCGTGCGCGTCCTGGTGCCAAAAACCAGCCAGATTGTTGGTCGCTACTTTACCGACGCGGGCGTGGGCTTCGTGGTGCCGGACGACAGCCGTCTGAGCTTCGACATTCTGATCCCACCTGAAGAGGTGATGGGCGCCCGCATGGGCTTTGTGGTGGTGGTGGAACTCACCCAGCGCCCAACCCGTCGCACCAAAGCGGTAGGTAAAATCGTCGAAGTGCTGGGCGATAATATGGGCACCGGCATGGCCGTTGATATGGCGCTGCGCACCCACGAAATTCCATACATCTGGCCGAAAGCGGTTGAAGAGCAGATCGAAAGCCTGCGCGAAGAAGTGCCGGAAGAATCCAAAGTGGGCCGCGTGGATCTCCGCTCCCTGCCGCTGGTTACGATCGACGGTGAAGACGCCCGTGACTTCGATGACGCCGTCTACTGCGAGAAAAAACGCGGTGGCGGCTGGCGTCTGTGGGTAGCGATTGCAGACGTAAGCTACTATGTTCGTCCGCATACCCCGCTGGATAACGAAGCGCGCAGCCGTGGTACCTCGGTCTACTTCCCGTCGCAGGTTGTACCGATGCTGCCGGAAGTGCTGTCTAACGGCCTGTGTTCCCTGAACCCGCAGGTTGACCGCCTCTGTATGGTTTGCGAGATGACCATCTCCAACAAAGGGCGCTTAACTGGCTATAAATTCTACGAAGCGGTGATGAGCTCGCACGCGCGTCTGACCTACACCAAGGTCTGGCATATGCTGCAGGGCGACCAGGATCTGCGCGAACAGTACGCGCCGCTGGTCAAACACATCGAAGAGCTGCATAACCTCTACAAAACGCTGGATCAGGCGCGCGAAGAGCGCGGCGGGATCTCCTTTGAGAGCGAAGAGGCGAAATTTATCTTCAACGCCGAGCGCCGCATTGAGCGCATCGAGCAGACTCAGCGTAACGATGCGCACAAGCTGATTGAAGAGTGTATGATCCTGGCGAACATCTCGGCGGCACGCTTCGTTGAGAAAGCCAAAGAGCCTGCGCTGTTTCGTATTCACGATAAACCGTCGACGGAAGCCATCACCGCGTTCCGCTCCGTGCTGGCCGAGCTCGGTCTGGAGCTGCCGGGCGGCAATAAGCCAGAGCCGCGCGATTACGCCGAGCTGCTGGAATCCATTAGCGATCGTCCTGATGCAGAAATGCTACAGACAATGCTGCTGCGCTCGATGAAGCAGGCGATTTACGATCCGGAAAACCGCGGTCACTTCGGCCTGGCGCTGCAGTCTTACGCCCACTTTACGTCGCCGATCCGTCGTTACCCTGACCTTTCGCTGCACCGTGCGATCAAGTATCTGCTGGCGCAGGAGCAGGGCCATAAAGGGAACACCACTGAAACCGGTGGCTACCACTATTCGATGGAAGAGATGCTGCAGCTGGGTCAGCACTGCTCCATGACCGAACGCCGTGCCGATGAGGCCACCCGCGACGTGGCGGACTGGCTGAAATGTGACTTTATGCTGGACCAGGTCGGTAACGTCTTCAAAGGCGTGATTGCCAGCGTGACCGGCTTTGGCTTCTTCGTTCGTCTGGACGAGCTGTTTATCGACGGTCTGGTGCACGTCTCCAGCCTGGATAACGACTACTACCGCTTCGACCAGGTCGGTCAGCGTCTGATCGGCGAATCTGGCGGCCAGACCTATCGTCTGGGCGACCGTGTGGAAGTGAAGGTTGAGGCCGTGAATATGGACGACCGTAAAATCGACTTCAGCCTGATCTCCAGCGAGCGCGCGCCGCGTAACGTCGGTAAAACCGAGCGCGAAAGAGCGAAAAAAGGCGGAAACGGCAAAACGAGCGGCAAGCGCCGTCAGGCCGGTAAGAAGGTGAACTTCGAGCCGGACAGCGCGTTCCGCGGTGAGAAGAAGCAGAAGCCGAAGGCGGCGAAGAAAGAAGCCCGTGCCGCGAAGAAACCTTCCGCGAAGACACAGAAAATAGCGGCCGCCACCAAAGCGAAGCGCGCGGCTAAGAAAAAGCAGGCGGAGTAAATTCTCCCCTCACCCTGACCCTCTCCCCAACCGGGAGAGGGGAAATACTTATTACGAGAACCATCAATGAGTGAAATGATTTACGGCATCCACGCGGTGCAGGCCCTTCTCGAGCGCGCACCGGAGCGTTTTCAGGAAGTGTTTATTCTGAAAGGGCGTGAAGACAAACGTCTGATGCCGCTGATCCACGCCCTGGAAGCGCAGGGCGTGGTGATCCAGCTGGCTAACCGCCAGTTCCTGGATGAGAAAAGTGAAGGCGCGGTTCACCAGGGGATCATTGCCCGCGTGAAGCCGGGCCGTCAGTATCAGGAAAACGATCTGCCGGATCTGATCGCTGAGCTCGAGAATCCGTTCTTCCTGATCCTCGATGGCGTTACCGATCCGCACAACCTCGGCGCGTGTCTGCGTAGTGCGGATGCGGCGGGCGTGCATGCGGTGATCGTGCCGAAAGATCGCTCCGCGCAGCTGAACGCGACGGCGAAGAAAGTGGCCTGCGGCGCGGCGGAAAACGTTCCGCTGATCCGCGTGACCAACCTGGCGCGCACCATGCGTATGCTGCAGGAAGAGAACATCTGGATCGTCGGCACGGCCGGTGAAGCGGATCATACCCTGTATCAGAGCAAAATGACCGGCCGTCTGGCGCTGGTGATGGGGGCGGAAGGTGAAGGTATGCGTCGCCTGACGCGCGAGCACTGCGACGAGCTGATCAGCATCCCGATGGCGGGCAGCGTGTCCTCCCTGAACGTGTCTGTTGCGACGGGCATCTGCCTGTTTGAAGCGGTGCGTCAGCGCGGGTAGCCTGTTATGCCGGGTGGCGGCTTCGCCTTACCCGGCCTACAAAGGCACGGTACCGTAGGCCCGGTAAGCGTAGCGCCACCGGGCATTAACCTCATTCCTCCAGTGACCGCAAATGGTCATCCTTCCTCAGCGTCATCAGCGCGAAAATACTCACTACTGCCGTCGCCATCACGTAGTACGCCGGAATATCCAGATTGCCCGTCTGCTTAATCAGCCCGGTTATGATTAACCCTGCGCATCCCGAGAAAATCGCGTTCGATAACGAATAGGCCAGCCCCAGGCCCGTATAGCGCACGCGCGTCGGGAACATCTCAGAGAGCATCGCCGGGCCCGGCCCCGCCAACATCCCCACCAGACCGCCCGCAATCAATACCACTATCGCTTTCACCGCCAGCGTGCTGGACTCCGCCTGCAGAAGTTTCAGCAGCGGCAGGGCGAGGATCAGCAGCAGCGCGGTGGCGATAATCATCACCGTGCGACGCCCGATCCGATCGCTCAGGATCCCCGACGGAATGATCGTCAGCGCAAACCCAACGTTCGAAATCACTGCGATCAACAGCGCCTGATTAAACCCGGTGTGCAGCGCCGACTGCAGATAGGTCGGCATAATGACCAGGTAGGTGTACCCCGCCGCAGACCAGACCATCACGCGGCCAATCCCCATCACGATGGCCCGGAGCGTGGCGGCAATGTCCGCCTGAGCGACGGCCGGTTTGTCCTGCTGCTGCACAAAGCTGGGTGTCTCCTCCATGCTGACGCGAAGCCACAGCGCAACAGCGCCCATGGGCAGCGCCAGGAAGAAAGGAATGCGCCAGCCCCAGTCGTGCAGGGCTTCAGGCGTGAGAAGGGCGGAGAGCAGCGCCACGATGCCGGCGCCCGCTAACAGCCCCAGCGCCACGGTAAAGGACTGCCAGGCACCATAGAGCCCGCGCTTGCCTCGCGGGGCGAACTCCGTCATCAGCGAGACTGCACCGCCGTACTCGCCGCCCGCGAACAGCCCCTGCAGGATCCGAAGCAGCGTAACGATCAGCGGTGCGGCAATCCCGATGCTGGCGTAGACCGGCACAATGCCGATGGCGGCGGTGGCCAGCGTCATCAGCACCAGCACAATGATTAGCGTCGGCTTACGGCCAATCCGGTCGCCGATGCGGCCAAACACCACCGCCCCCAGCGGGCGGAAGAAGAAGGCGATGGCAAATGAGGCGTAGGTGAGGATCAGGCTGGTAAGCCCCGCTTCCCCTTCAAGCTGAAAGAAGTTCTTCGCAATGACGGTCGCCAGAAAACCGTAGACCGCAAACTCATACCACTCGATAAAGTTACCAATGGAGCCGGCAATTAATGCTCGCTTGTGCGCATCCGGTTGCATAACTTTCCTCACTGAAAGGGGGAGAGAATAAATTATTCAACAAAAGCGAAGTCATGAAATAGTTTATTCTTATGTTCTGTGAGCTATTTCACGAATGATATCTGCGGGATCGTGAACGTGTGACTCCCCTCCCATGCAGCGTGTGCGCGGTCTGTCCATACTTATCGTCATTGCCACTGAAGGAGGGAGACAGTATGCACTGGCAGACTCATACCGTTTTCAATCAACCTGCACCACTCTCTAACAGCAACCTTTTTCTCTCGGACTGCGCGCTGCGTGACGCAGTCTCGCGTGAGGGTGCCGAGTGGGATATCGAACTGCTCGCCAGCATCGGGCAGCAGTTAGGTACCGCAGAGTCGCTGGAGCTGGGCAGGCTGGCGAACGTGAATCCGCCGGAGTTGCTTCGCTATGACGCTACCGGAGAGCGGCTGGATGACGTTCGCTTTCACCCGGCATGGCTCCTGCTGATGCAGGGGCTGTGTGCCAATCGGGTACATAACCTGGCATGGGAAGAGGAGGCGCGTAAGGGGGCGTTTGTCGCCCGGGCCGCACGCTTTGTGCTTCATGCTCAGGTTGAGGCAGGCACGCTTTGTCCCGTCACCATGACGTTTGCCGCGACACCGCTCCTGCAGCAGGCACTCCCTAAACTATT
The DNA here is from genome assembly GCF_052983755.1 of Enterobacter sp. CFEC122. Lineage (NCBI taxonomy): Bacteria > Pseudomonadati > Pseudomonadota > Gammaproteobacteria > Enterobacterales > Enterobacteriaceae > Enterobacter > Enterobacter sp. CFEC122. Next base: position 58,885 of record NZ_JBRIQR010000024.1, read on the forward strand.
TCACGACTGGCTGACGCCGCTGCTCAGCGATCGCTACGATCCTCATCTGGCGCCTGGCGCGCAAAAACGCGGCCTGCTGATCGGTATGGGGATGACGGAAAAACAGGGCGGCTCGGACGTGCTGAGCAACACCACCAAAGCGGAAAAATGCAGCGACGGCAGCTACCGGCTGGTGGGCCATAAATGGTTTTTCTCCGTCCCGCAAAGCGATGCGCATCTGGTGCTGGCACAGGCGAAGGGCGGGTTGTCCTGCTTTTTTGTGCCGCGTTTTTTACCTGACGGACAGCGCAACGCCGTCCGGCTGGAGCGCCTTAAGGACAAGCTCGGGAACCGCTCCAACGCCAGCAGCGAGGTAGAGTTTCTTGATGCCTCCGGCTGGCTGCTGGGGGAAGAGGGCGAAGGGGTACGGCAGATCCTCAAAATGGGCGGCCTGACGCGCTTTGACTGCGCGCTGGGCAGCCACGGACTGATGCGTCGTGCGCTGTCCGTGGCGCTATACCACGCGCATCAGCGTCAGACCTTCGGCAAAAATCTTATCGATCAGCCGCTCATGCGTGAGGTGTTAAGTCGGATGGCGCTGGTGCTGGAGGGGCAAACGGCGCTGCTGTTTCGCCTGGCCCGGGCGTGGGATAAACGCGCGGATCCCCAGGAAGCGGCATGGGCGCGGCTGTTTACCCCGGCCGCGAAATTTAGCGTGTGCAAAGCGGGCATCCCGTTTGTGGCGGAAGCGATGGAGGTGCTGGGCGGAGTCGGGTACTGCGAGGAGAGCGAACTTCCCCGCCTGTATCGCGAGATGCCGGTGAACAGCATCTGGGAAGGGTCCGGCAATATCATGTGCCTGGACGTGCTGCGCGTGCTGGCGAAGCAGCCGGGTATTCACGATCTGCTTGCCGATGAGTTTGCACAGGTAAAAGGGCAGGACAGACACTTCGACCGCAGCTGGCGACAGCTTCAGCAAAAACTGCGTAAACCGCAGGAGGCGCAGGGGCGGGAAATTGCGCAGCAGCTTTTCCTGCTGGGGGCCGGAAGCGAAATGCTGCGGCACGCATCGCCCCCGGTGGCGCAGGCGTGGTGCCGCATGATGCTGGATACCCGTGGCGGTACGCTGATGAGCGAGCAGGTGCAAAATGACCTGCTGCTGCGTGCGACGGGCAGAGTCGGTTAGTCTTTTAGCTGGAACAGACTCACCAGTTGAGCCAGATGTGACCCCTTCTCGCGCAGCGTTTGAGCGGTTTGTTCGCTGCGTGAGATACGATCCGCATTAATATGCGACGCTTCGCCAATGTGGGTCATGGCGAGATTCACCTGGCCAATCCCTGCGGACTGCTCGCGTGAGGCATGGTTAATCTCGGTGACCAGCTGGCTGATGTTATCGATATGAATGATGATGTCATCCATCGCCAGGCGCGTCTGTTCAGACAGCGCATGGCCTTCGCTCACTTTCCTGAGCGTATCGCCAATCAGCTGTTCAATCTCCTTCACCGCGTTGGCGCTGCGTCCGGCCAGGGCGCGAACTTCCTGCGCAACCACCGCAAACCCTTTCCCATGCTCGCCCGCGCGGGCCGCTTCCACTGCCGCATTCAGCGCCAGGATATTGGTCTGGAAAGCGATGGACTCAATCACACGCGTGATGTCTTCGATGCGTTTTGACGCCTCGCGAATGTCGTCCATGGTCGACACGGCGTGGGTGACCGTCTCACCGCCCTGATGGACCGCGAGGGAGGTTTCACCCACCAGCTGCTGCGTTTGCTCCATGTTGGCGGCATTTTGCTGTACGGTGGCGGCCAGCTGCTCCATGCTGGCGGAGGTCTCTTCCACGCTGCTGGCCTGCTTGTTGATCTGCTCAGAAATCTCGCCGGTATCGGAAGCCAGCGCGTTAGTGCCCAAATGGATCTCGCCTGCGGCCTCGCGAACCTGCAGAACAATTTTTTGCAGGCCTCCGCCGATGCCGTTAATGGCGTCGATCAGCTGGCCGACTTCGTCCTGACGCGTCACGGGCAGGCTGGAACGGAGATCCCCTGCAGCATATTGCCGGGCAAGATGGATCACATGGCTCAGCGGCCGGGTCAGCATACGGCGAATAAGGACCACAAACAGACCAGCAAACAGGATAGATAAGACCACGCCGGCCAGCAGGAAGCGATCGCGCATGGCGTTAACGCTTGCGAGCAGCACCGATTTATCCACTTCGCCCACGATAGTCCAGTTCCAGCCTGGCAGCGGGGTATACGCCATTTTAAGCGTGCGGCCGTCGTCGCTTACGCGTTCCAGGGTGCCGGGCTTGTCACCCAGAAGCTGCTGCTGCGTCGCGTCGTCCCACTTCGGCAACTGCCCCTCTTCACCGGCATGGAACAGGTATTGCCCGCGCGTTTTGCCGTTGCTGCGATCCAGCACGAAGAAGTGACCGCTCTCGCCCAGGCGGCGGGTGAGGATTTTCTCGCGCATGACGTTCCAGGAGTGCGTAATGTCCACGCCAACAAAGACGATCGCAATGACCTGTCCTTCGGCGTTTTTAACCGGCTGATACTGGGTGATATAGCGTTTGCCAAACAGCAGCGCCAGTCCGCGGTAGACTTCCCCTCTGTTGACGGCGGCAAAGGCCGGGCTGGCGGTATCCAGCACGGTGCCCATCGCCCGCTCGCCATTCTCTTTACGCAGGGAGGTGGCTACGCGAACAAAGTCATTACCGCTGCGTACAAACAGCGTCGAAATGGCTCCCGTACGGTTCAGGAACTCGTCAGACAGGGTGTTGTTTTGATGCAGTCCGGTATCACCGCCTTTCAGAAGCGGGACGCTGAGTCCGTTAATCGTCTGAGCCTGGGAAGTATCAATATTCAGTGGCTGCGGTAAAAAGGTGGTAAACAGCCGGGTATAACTCTCAACCTCTTCACTCAGGCTGGTGTTAAACATCTGCACCATGTCGACCATGCCGGTGGACTGATTGTGCAGGTCTTCTACCGCAAGGGCTTCAAGCTGCTGGCTGGCTTTTTGACTGAGCAGAAAAGTGAAAAGCAGAAACAGCGTGGCGACACTGACGCCCGTCAGCAGCGACAGCTTCGCCCCCAGGCCTGCACGGCGAAAAACGTTGATCATAAATTGCTCATCATTGAATAGGTGTGGTTCTTCAACGGCAGAGCGGAGATTACGTTTACTGAATTAATGTAACAAAATGTTATTTTGTTGTTATTGATTGGTTTTTCATAAGATAAAAAATTTGCAAAAGCGAAAAGCCACTAAAAATAAGTGGCTTTTATCAGGAGGGAGTTTACACGTAGAGAATGGCCTGTACCCGCCAGTGGTCGATATGGTTATCTTCCTGCATCTGGATGATGCGATACCAGGAAGCACCCTGCTCATCGGCCTTTAATGCCACGACGCGTTCAACGTCTTGCGGGCTCCCCGAGATATTATTCACGGAGATCTGGCCAATTTCATTCAGGCCAGTTACACAGTCAGCACTGGCGAATTCTGCTGACTGCGCGGTGGTGCTCACCAGGCCTGCGGAGAGCAACAGAGAGGTCAAAGCAAGAGTTCGTTTCATCGTCAGCTCCATTTCACATATTTCCGGTATCCGCCGGGCAATCCTTCGCGAATAAACTCCCATCCCTTGTCGCTGGCATGGAGTTTATTGTGGACAGGAAAATGTCTATGGACGCAAAGCAGTGTAAATGTCGTTCAAAGGTAAACCATTATTTTCGGTACAAAATGGCCTGTGAATACCACTGCCCCGTTATGATGGTTTCGTCGATCATAATAATGACGTAATAATCTGCTTTGGCGGCGACGGCTTGTGCCTTTATTGCCTCTTCTGCGTCATCCGGCGAACCGCGAACCAGCGCGGAGACGGTGCCCATTCGTTGTAATCCTTCCGTCTGATTACGACGAATCTCCTGCGGATGATCGGCAACCGGGGGAGCGGGTTGCGGTGTTCCCTGCAGTGCGCTACAGCCGCTGAGCAGAAACACCAGCAATAAAGCAGCAAACCTGTGCATAACCATATCTCGTTTCCTGATAGCCATAGTGTAGTTGTCTGTGAATTTAGTTTTGGGGGAATGTTCCCGAAGTGTTAGCTGGGACGTAATTTTCGAATGAAAATAGCCTGAAACCGTAATCCAGTTCTCAACATTATGAATCATCCATTCGTGCAGGGTCGACAATGATTGAAATTGAAATACGCCATCTCGGCGACCATGAAATTTTACACGCTATGCCAGCGGGTAAACGTGATAAACCGCTGCCTGTTGTGGTTTTTTATCATGGATTTACCTCATCGAAGCTGGTTTACAGTTACTTTGCGGTCGCGCTGGCGCAGGCAGGTTTTCGCGTGGTGATGCCGGATGCGCCTGACCACGGCGCACGATTTATGGGTAATGAGCAGGCGCGCCTTGGGCAGTTCTGGCACATACTGCACGGGAGTCTGACCGAGTTTGCCGGGTTGCGCGATGCGCTTTATGAGGCAGGGCTGGTGGCCGAGAATCGTCTGGCCGTGGCCGGGGCGTCAATGGGCGGTATGACAGCCCTGGGGATCATGACGCACCATCCAGAAGTGAGGTCGGTCGCCTGTCTGATGGGCTCGGGTTATTTTACCTCGCTGGCGAAGACCCTTTTTCCCCCTCAGGATTTAGCGGAAATCACCGCGAGGCTGGAAGAGTGGGAAGTAACCCGGGCATTGCCGCGCCTCGCAGATCGCCCGCTTTTGCTGTGGCACGGTGATGCGGATGATGTAGTGCCACCTGACGGTACCTTCCGCCTGCAGCAGGCGTTAAAGAAGGACGGGCTGGACGGTAATCTGACCTGTTTGTGGGAATCAGGCGTTCGCCACCGCATCACGCCAGCGGCGCTGGACGCCACGGTAGCGTTTTTCCGCCAGCACCTTTAAACGCGCAGCACTTTTACTCCCTGATCTTCCAGCTTCTGGAGGATCTCGGGGTTAGCCCCTTTGCCGGTGATCACCAGGTCGATCTGTTCTGCGCGGCTGAACAGCATGCCTGCGCGTTCACCGACTTTACTGCTGTCGACCAGCACCACGAGTTTGCCTACCACGTTGAGCATGTTTTGTTCCGCCATCGCGGTCAGCATATCGGTTTTATACAAACCTTCAGCGGTCAGGCCTTTGCCGCTGGTAAACATCCAGTGTCCGGCGTAGAGACTGTTTTCGCTGTCCTGTGGGCTAAGCGTAATCGACTGACTTTTATTGTACTGACCACCCATGATCACCACGCTCTCATGCTCCTGATCGATGAGATAGTTGGCGAGCGGTAAGTAGTTCGTGATGATTTGCACCGGCTTGCCGCACATCTCGCGGCCCAGCAAAAACGCCGTAGAGCCGCAGTTGATAACGACGCTCTCACCGGGATTCACCAGCTGCGACGCGGCTCTGGCGATCCGCACTTTTTCATCGTGATTCTGCGCCTGATGAATGTTCATCGGCGTCCAGCGGGGGCGCTGCTGGCTAATGGCTTCCGCACCGTTGCGAACTTTTTTCAGCTTGCCGCTTTCATCCAGCTTGTTAATGTCTCGCCGCGCGGTGGCAGGGGAAATCCCTAAACGTTCGATCACTTTCTCGACGGTGATAAACCCTGTTTGCGCCAGGAGTTCCAGTAAAAATTGATGCCGTTGCGCTTCCGTCATGAGCTATTCCGATAAGAATTGATTTGAAAAGATGATATTTGAAATAGCGTGAAATTACTAAAATAAATATGAAATCGCCAGACACAAGTCTGGCGATGTGGCCTCGGAATCAGAGGAAGGACTTAAACGGCAGGTCAGGCTCAATGGTGAAGCAATCATCGAAACCACGCGGGTAGTGGTACTCAAGATTGTCTTTGTCCAGCGGCCAGGTGAACTTGCCGCCTACCTGCCAGATAAATGGCTTGAAGCCGTACTTCAGGCGGTCTTTTTTCATCTCCCACAACACGCGAATTTCCTGCGGATCGGCCTGGAAGTTTGACCAGATATCGTGGTGGAACGGAATAACGACTTTGGTGTTCAGCGCTTCCGCCATGCGCAGCATGTCGGCGCTGGTCATTTTATCCGTAATACCGCGCGGGTTCTCGCCGTAGGAGCCCAGGGCCACGTCAATCTGATGCTCGTTACCGTGCTTAGCGTAGTAGTTGGAGTAGTGGGAGTCACCGCTGTGATACAGGGAGCCGCCCGGCGTTTTGAACAGGTAGTTCACCGCGCGCTCGTCCATGCCGTCTGGCAGTACACCTGCCGCTTTTTGATCGGCCGGCAGCGTAATCAGAGCGGTACGGTCAAAGGCATCAAGAGCATGGATTTCAATGTCTTTGATTTTCACCACGTCGCCCGGTTTCATCACGATGCAGCGCTCTTTCGGCACACCCCAGCCAATCCAGAGATCCACGCAGGTCTGCGGCCCGATAAACGGCACATCGTCCGCGCAGTTTTGCATCACCGCAGCCGCCACGTTTACATCAATATGGTCGTTGTGATCGTGGGTAGAGAGTACGGCATCGATCTGACGAATGGCAAAAGGATCCAGCACAAACGGTGTAGTACGCAGGTTCGGCTGGAGTTTTTCAACGCCGGCCATACGCTGCATCTGGTGGCCTTTTTTCATCAGCGGGTTACCGTGGCTCTGTTTGCCGGTGCCGCACCAGAAATCGACGCAGATATTGGCGCCACCTTCTGATTTCAGCCAGATCCCGGTGCAGCCCAGCCACCACATTGCAAACGTGCCAGGAGCAACCTGTTCCTGCTCGATTTCTTCGTTCAGCCAGCTACCCCACTCCGGAAAGGTGCTCAGAATCCATGATTCACGGGTGATGGTTTTCACTTTACTCATCGTTTTGACTCCTGGTTTTAATCAAAAGTAATCACATTGTGATTCGTTGTGATTAATGCTGGCACCATTTTACGCGCTTTGCAATAGCGAAAATGCGGAATTTTATCTGCTCAACGTCACAGACTCTCTGCTTGTTACTTGTTAGATTATCGCGCAATAAACATTAATTTCATGAATTATAAGGACTAATTTATTTCTTTTGTGCGGTAGTGAAAATCATTACTAACTGAAGGGAAATAAATTGCGTGATGCGTCACAAATAATCAAATTCAATCTTGTGGTGATTATTTGTGATTAATAGAGTGATGGCACCAACCGCACAGGGATTGCCCCTCGTGTTCTCATTTCTGGAGAGAGTTATGGAGATCCTCTACAACGTCTTTACCGTTTTCTTTAATCAGGTAATGACCAACGCCCCGCTGTTGCTGGGTATCGTGACGTGCCTGGGATATATCCTGCTGCGTAAAAGCGTCAGCGTGATTATTAAAGGCACCATCAAAACCATTATCGGTTTCATGTTGTTGCAGGCGGGGTCGGGCATACTGACCAGCACGTTTAAGCCAGTCGTTGCCAAAATGTCGGAAGTGTATGGCATTAATGGGGCTATCTCTGATACCTACGCCTCAATGATGGCGACCATCGATCGTATGGGCGATGCCTATAGCTGGGTAGGTTACGCCGTTCTGCTCGCGCTGGCGCTGAACATTATCTATGTTCTGCTGCGCCGCATTACCGGTATTCGCACCATCATGCTCACCGGGCACATTATGTTCCAGCAGGCGGGGCTGATTGCGGTTTCTCTCTATATCTTCGGTTACCCAATGTGGACCACGATTATCTGCACCGCGGTGCTGGTCTCGCTCTACTGGGGTATCACCTCCAACATGATGTACAAGCCAACCCAGATAGTGACCGACGGTTGCGGTTTTTCCATCGGTCACCAGCAACAGTTTGCTGCCTGGATTGCTTATAAAGTTGCGCCGTACCTGGGTAAAAAAGAAGAGAGTGTTGAAGACCTTAAGCTGCCTGGCTGGCTGAATATCTTCCATGACAACATCGTGTCGACCGCGATTGTGATGACCCTCTTCTTCGGCGCCATTCTGCTCTCCTTCGGTATTGATGTGGTGCAGGCGATGGCGGGGAAAACCCACTGGACGGTTTACATCCTGCAGACCGGTTTCTCTTTCGCCGTGGCTATTTTCATCATTACTCAGGGCGTGCGTATGTTCGTCGCCGAACTGTCTGAAGCTTTCAACGGTATCTCTCAGCGCCTGATTCCTGGCGCGGTACTGGCCATCGACTGTGCCGCTATCTATAGCTTCGCGCCAAACGCGGTGGTCTGGGGCTTTATGTGGGGCACCATCGGCCAGCTGATTGCGGTGGGCATCCTGGTCGGCTGCGGCTCCTCAATCCTGATTATTCCGGGCTTTATCCCGATGTTCTTCTCCAACGCCACCATCGGCGTATTCGCTAACCACTTCGGCGGCTGGCGCGCGGCGCTCAAGATCTGCCTGGTAATGGGCATGGTTGAAATCTTTGGCTGCGTGTGGGCGGTCAAGCTCACCGGTATGAGCGCCTGGATGGGCATGGCGGACTGGTCAATTCTGGCACCGCCGATGATGCAGGGTTTTGCCTCCATCGGACTGATCTTTATGGCCATCATCATCCTGATTGCTCTGGCTTATATGTTCTTCGCTGGCCGTTCGCTGCGAGCTGAAGAAGATGCGGAAAAACAAACAGCAGAAGTGTCTGCTCATTAAGGAGTTTCGATTATGACCGTACGTATCCTGGCTGTGTGTGGTAATGGGCAAGGCAGCTCCATGATCATGAAGATGAAAGTGGACCAGTTTTTAACCCAGTCCAACATCGACCACACGGTGAACAGCTGCGCAGTGGGTGAATACAAAAGTGAGCTGAACGGCGCGGACATCATCATCGCCTCTACTCATATCGCCGGCGAAATTAGTGTGTCGGGTAATAAATATGTGGTGGGCGTACGCAACATGCTGTCGCCTGCGGATTTCGGACCAAAACTGCTGGAAGTGATCAAAGAACACTTCCCACAAGACGTGAAGTAAGGACGCCACATGAAACTACGTGATTCGCTGGCAGAGAATAACTCCATCCTTTTACAGGCCGAAGCCAGTACCTGGCAGGAAGCGGTGAAGCTGAGTGTGGATCTGCTGGTTAAGGCTGACGTTGTCGAGCCGCGTTACTACCAGGCGATTCTGGATGGCGTGGCGCAGCATGGCCCTTACTTTGTGATTGCGCCAGGCCTGGCGATGCCGCATGGCCGCCCGGAAGAGGGCGTCAAGAAAACCGGCTTCGCGCTGGTGACGCTGAAAACGCCGCTGGTGTTTAACCACGAAGATAACGACCCGGTCGACATCCTTATCACTATGGCGGCTGTCGATGCCAATACCCACCAGGAGGTGGGCATCATGCAGATCGTCAATCTGTTTGATGACGAAGCCAATTTTGACCGTTTACGCGCCTGCCGCACCGCGCAGGACGTGCTGGATTTAATTGATAACGCCACTGCGGCGGCCGTTTAAGAGGAATTGAATATGTCATTACCCATGTTGCAAGTTGCGCTGGATAACCAAACGCTGTCTCACGCTTACGAAACCACCCGCCTGATTGCGGAAGAAGTGGACATCATTGAAGTGGGTACCATTCTGTGCGTGGGCGAAGGCGTTCGTGCGGTTCGTGACCTGAAAGCGCTCTATCCGCATAAAATCGTGCTGGCGGATGCCAAAATCGCCGACGCAGGCAAAATCCTCTCCCGCATGTGCTTCGAAGCCAACGCCGACTGGGTCACCGTGATCTGCTGTGCGGATATCAACACCGCCAAAGGCGCGCTGGACGTGGCAAAAGAGTTTAATGGCGACGTGCAGATTGAGCTGACCGGCTTCTGGACCTGGGAGCAGGCCCAGGAGTGGCGCGACGCGGGCATTCAGCAGGTGGTATATCACCGCAGCCGTGATGCCCAGGCCGCAGGTGTGGCGTGGGGCGAGGCGGATATCAGCGCCATCAAACGTCTGGCCGATATGGGTTTCAAAGTGACCGTCACTGGCGGTCTGGCGCTGGAAGATCTGCCGCTGTTCAAGGGCATTCCGATTCACGTCTTTATTGCCGGTCGCAGCATTCGTGATGCGGCGTCCCCGGTGGAAGCCGCGCGTCAGTTCAAACGCTCAATCGCTCAGCTTTGGGGCTAAGGAGCGGGTATGTTGTCAAAACAGGTCCCGCTTGGCATCTATGAAAAGGCACTCCCTGCGGGGGAGTGCTGGCTGGAGCGGTTACAGCTGGCGAAGCAGCTGGGTTTCGATTTTGTCGAAATGTCGGTGGATGAGACGGACGAGCGTCTTGCTCGCCTCGACTGGAGCCGCGAACAGCGCCTGGCACTGGTAAGCGCCATCGCGGAAACGGGCGTGCGCGTGCCATCCATGTGCCTGAGCGCTCACCGCCGTTTTCCGCTCGGCAGCGAAGATGATGCCGTGCGCGCGCAGGGGCTGGAGATCATGCGTAAAGCCATCCGCTTTGCGCAGGACGTGGGTATCCGCGTGATCCAGCTGGCGGGTTATGACGTTTACTATCAGGAAGCCAACAATGAAACGCGCCGTCGTTTCCGTGATGGTCTGAAAGAGAGCGTTGAGATGGCCAGCCGTGCGCAGGTCACGCTGGCAATGGAGATCATGGATTACCCGCTGATGAACTCCATCAGTAAGGCGCTGGGCTACGCGCACTATCTGAACAACCCGTGGTTCCAGCTTTATCCCGATATCGGCAACCTGTCGGCATGGGATAACGACGTGCAGATGGAGCTGCAGGCAGGCATAGGGCATATCGTGGCGGTGCACGTCAAAGATACCCGTCCTGGCGTGTTTAAAAACGTACCGTTCGGCACCGGGGTGGTGGATTTCGAACGGTGCTTCGAGACGCTCAAGCAGACAGGCTATTGCGGGCCTTACCTGATTGAGATGTGGAGCGAAACGTCGGACAACCCTGCTGCGGAAGTAGCAAAGGCGCGGGACTGGGTGCGCGAGCGTATGGCGCGCGCGGGATTACTGGAGGCTGAACATGCTTAAGCTTAAACAGCAGGTCTTTGAAGCCAACATGGATCTGCCCCGCTACGGCCTGGTCACCTTCACCTGGGGTAACGTCAGCGCTATCGATCGCGAGCAGGGGCTGATCGTGATTAAGCCGAGCGGTGTGGCGTATGACACCATGAAGGCTGACGATATGGTGGTGGTCGATCTTGAAGGAAACGTCGTTGACGGTAAATGGCGTCCTTCTTCGGACACGGCGACCCATCTGGCGCTGTATCGGCGTTATCCGTCCCTTGGCGGTGTGGTGCATACTCACTCCACGCACGCGACCGCCTGGGCACAGGCGGGGCTGGCGATTCCGGCGCTGGGCACGACACATGCGGACTACTTCTTTGGCGACATCCCCTGCACGCGCGCATTAACGCAGGATGAAGTGGAAGGAGAGTACGAGCTCAACACCGGAAAGGTGATTATCGACACGCTGGGAGAATGCGAGCCGCTGCATACGCCGGGGATTGTGGTGTATCAGCACGGCCCGTTCGCCTGGGGAAAAGATGCCCACGACGCCGTCCATAATGCGGTCGTCATGGAGGAAGTGGCACGTATGGCGTGGATTGCCCGCGGCATTAACCCACAGCTTCAGGGCATTGATGATTACCTGATGAACAAGCATTTCATGCGCAAGCATGGCCCGAATGCCTATTACGGGCAGAAGTGAATAAGTGCTCTGGAATACCGAAAAACAGTTGTAACCGGTGGTATTCCGGAGCCATTCACAAAAAAAGCCCCCGGGCAGGGGGCAACGTCAACTATGGCTATGTTCTCGTTGTTGGCTTTCCTGGTGCTAGCGTTAAGGCGTTATCGGTAAATATCTGCACTGGCGTGCATATTGCCGTTGCTGCCGGGCTCACGGATTAACATCACGTGGTAATAGGTTGCGCCCTGGGCGTCGGTCTCTTCATTTAGTGCCTGATCTGCTTCGCTTTCGGTGGCGAAATTATGATTAATATAGATTACGCCTAAGCTGTGCACATCATCCATGTTTCTGGCCTGTCGGCTGTCTATCTTGATGGCTGCCATCGCGTTTGCACTGAGCAAAAGCGCCGCCATTATGGCTAATGCGATTTTTTTCATGATATGCGCTCCACGACTGCGTGCTGTGAGAGGGGGGATGCTCCTTCTTCTGTTTCGGTTATCTCTGATTAAAGTGTAATCATTCCTCCGGCGGGGATGCGTGACCATTTCTGATGCAGTTGTTCAAAAAAACACCGCTTACGGATGTGAGTAATTTTAAATCACCCACTTAGACCCGCTTCGCGCTTTGTGCGAATTATTTGTGCAATCAGCTTGAGTTTCCAGGGGCGCGCAAGTATTATGACGCGTCAATTTTTCAGCCGACCTTTAACACGTTCCTTGCCTCCCCGGGCCTCGGCTGACCCAGACAGGAGGCTGAATAATCCGTAAGGAGCAATTCGATGCGTCATTACGAAATCGTTTTTATGGTCCATCCTGACCAGAGCGAACAGGTTCCGGGTATGATCGAGCGCTACACTGGTGCAATCACTGCAGCAGCGGGCACGATCCACCGTCTGGAAGACTGGGGCCGCCGTCAGCTGGCTTATCCGATCAACAAACTGCACAAAGCACACTACGTTCTGATGAACGTTGAAGCGCCGCAGGAAGTGATCGATGAGCTGGAAACTAACTTCCGCTTCAACGATGCCGTTATCCGCAGCATGGTTATGCGTACCAAAAACGCAGTGACCGAAGCATCTCCGATGGTTAAAGCGAAAGACGAGCGCCGTGAGCGTCGCGATGATTTCGCAAACGAAACCGCAGATGATTCTGATGCTGGGGATTCTGAAGAGTAATTTCTGATGACCAACCGTCTGGCGTTGTCCGGCATCGTATGCAGGGCTCCCCTTCGAAAGGTCAGTCCATCAGGAATTCCGCATTGCCAGTTCGTGCTTGAGCATCGTTCTGTGCAAGAGGAAGCCGGGTTTCACCGGCAGGCGTGGTGCCAAATGCCCGTTATTATTAGCGGACACGAAAACCAGGCCATTACTCACAGTTTAACGGTCGGTAGTGCAGTAATCGTTCAGGGGTTCATCTCTTGCCACAAGGCAAAGAACGGTCTGAGCAAAATGGTTCTGCATGCCGAGCAGATTGATTTGATAGATTCTGGAGACTAGCCATATGGCACGTTATTTCCGTCGTCGCAAGTTCTGCCGTTTCACCGCGGAAGGCGTTCAAGAGATCGACTATAAAGATATCGCAACGCTGAAAAACTACATCACCGAAAGCGGTAAGATTGTCCCAAGCCGTATCACCGGTACTCGTGCAAAATATCAGCGTCAGCTGGCTCGCGCTATCAAACGCGCTCGCTACCTGTCCCTGCTGCCGTACACTGATCGTCATCAGTAATCGGGCACGGTCCATTAATACGACTTTAAGAGGATAAGGTAATGCAAGTTATTCTGCTTGATAAAGTAGCAAACCTGGGCAGCCTGGGTGATCAGGTAAACGTTAAAGCGGGTTACGCTCGTAACTTCCTGGTTCCACAGGGTAAAGCTGTTCCAGCTACCAAGAAAAACGTAGAGTTTTTCGAAGCACGTCGCGCTGAACTGGAAGCCAAACTGGCTGACGTTCTGGCGGCTGCTAACGCTCGCGCTGAAGCAATCAACGCACTGGGCACCGTTACCATCGCGTCCAAAGCTGGCGACGAAGGTAAACTGTTCGGTTCCATCGGTACCCGCGATATCGCTGATGCAGTTTCTGCAGCAGGCGTTAAAGTGGCTAAGAGCGAAGTTCGTCTGCCGAACGGCGTTCTGCGTACCACTGGTGAGCACGAAGTTGACTTCCAGGTTCACAGCGAAGTGTTCGCTAAACTGGTTGTTAACGTTGTAGCTGAGTAATTTTTTACTCTGCTCACGTTGAAACGCCGGCCTTGTGCCGGCGTTTTGCTTTTTACAGAACCCCGCCCTTAACGTACCCTGATAAAGCTGCCGTCTGTCTGGCGGGTAAACAGCACCTGTTGTCCATTTCCGGTATCAATCGTTAATCCTGTCACCACCCCGCTGGCATTCTGGCGAATTTGCACCATCTGGCCGTTCTGCAGGTTACTGAGCGGTTTACCCGCGCCTTCCACCTTCGCCATGGCATACACGTCTGTCGGCGGCAGGTTGTGGTCACGGAACAGCTGCGCCAGCGTTTTACCCGGCTCTACGCGATAGGAACGCCACTGTTGCTCAATGCCGGTGGGCTGTTGGGTCTGAGGCTGAGACGGGGCGGCGGCCTGTTCCTGTGGCTGTTCGTCCTGAATCGGCTCTGGCTCAACCGGCGCGACCTGACCCGGATCGTTAGACGGGGTAACGAGCTGCGTCTGCATCGGCTGTGCGTCAGGCTGCGGTCGCGTTTGCGACTGAAGGTCCAGCTGAGCATTGCGGGTGACGGGGGCAGTATCAACATCATCGCCACCGGAAGGAAGCAGGAAGCCCACAATCACCATCAGCGCACCAATGATGATCCCTCTGCGATGCAGAGGAGGCAGCGGATCCATGATGCGAAAATTGTCCGGCGCCTGCCAGATTTTCGCCAGGGTAGGTTTCAGTTCAAATCGCCCGGGCATGGCACTCCTCCTGCTCCGCGTATTTTTTATCCTGTGCCCCGAAGTATAGTTTGCTAACTGCCTGAACGGCGTAGTAAACCCGACATCCGTGACATCAGTTCGGGATTAATCCTGGTTCTCTCTATTGTTTCTGTTTCGTCGCGGTTTGTCACCTTAACTTCAGACAAAGTTTTACCCATAAGGGCATGGCTGATATGCTGCCCGCTACTTTAAATGTGATGGAAGGAAAACCCATGACCACCCCGACTTTTGACACTATCGAAGCGCAGGCAAGTTACGGTATCGGCTTGCAGGTAGGACAGCAGCTGAGCGAATCCGGCCTGGAAGGTCTGTTACCTGAAGCGCTGGTGGCGGGTATCGCTGACGCGCTGGAAGGTAAACAGCCTGCCGTTCCGGTTGACGTTGTGCACCGTGCGCTGCGTGAAATCCACGAGCGTGCTGACGCCGTGCGTCGCGCGCGCTTTGAAGAGATGGCCGCCGAAGGTGTGAAATATCTGGAAGAGAACCGTGAGCGTGAAGGCGTGAACAGCACCGAGTCTGGTCTGCAGTTCCGCGTGATCAATCAGGGCGATGGCGCAATCCCGGCGCGTACCGACCACGTTCGCGTACACTACACCGGTAAGCTGATCGACGGTACCGTCTTCGACAGCTCCGTCGCGCGCGGCGAACCGGCTGAGTTCCCGGTGAATGGCGTTATCGCGGGCTGGATCGAAGCGCTGACCCTGATGCCAGTCGGTTCCAAATGGGAACTGACTATCCCGCACAACCTGGCTTACGGCGAGCGTGGCGCTGGCGCGTCCATCCCGCCATTCAGCACTCTGGTCTTTGAAGTCGAGCTGCTGGAAATTCTGTAATCGACTTTTCTTATTTCCTCTCCCCGGTTGGGGAGGGGAAAATAGCGTGAAAACCTATAGTTAAGTCGGAATCAATATTTTATCTTGCAAACGAAACTGTTGCGTGTATTTTTGTGAGCTGTTTCGCGCTGCATGAGTGATATGACACTCACTTTCAACATATTATTAACATAATATCTAAATCATAGTATTCATCCCGCCGATTCTTACCTAATATCGATTAGCCCTAACAAGGGAACGTCATTTTTTTGACGTATTTAAAGGCCAGAAGAGCCTTAACAACACAGACAGGCATAAACAGGAAAATATCACATGGTAGATCAGGTCAAAGTCGTCGCCGACGAAGAGGCGTCGTCTGAACAGTCGCTACGGCGCAATCTCACAAACCGTCATATTCAGCTCATTGCTATTGGGGGTGCCATCGGTACCGGGCTGTTTATGGGGTCAGGCAAAACCATCAGTCTCGCCGGACCGTCAATCATATTCGTTTATATGATTATCGGTTTTATGCTGTTCTTCGTGATGCGTGCAATGGGTGAGCTGCTGCTCTCGAACCTCGAATACAAATCCTTCAGCGACTTCGCTTCAGACCTGCTCGGGCCATGGGCGGGCTATTTCACCGGCTGGACCTACTGGTTCTGCTGGGTCGTGACCGGTATGGCGGACGTCGTGGCGATAACCGCCTATGCGCAGTTCTGGTTCCCCGGGCTGTCGGACTGGGTGGCCTCGCTGGCGGTTATTGTTCTGCTGCTGAGCCTGAACCTCGCCACCGTTAAAATGTTCGGTGAGATGGAGTTCTGGTTCGCGATGATCAAAATCGTGGCCATCGTTGGGCTCATCGTAGTAGGCCTGGTGATGGTGCTCACCCACTTCCAGTCACCAACCGGCGTTCAGGCGTCGTTTACCCATCTGTGGAATGATGGAGGCTGGTTCCCGAAAGGCATTAGCGGCTTCTTTGCTGGCTTCCAGATTGCGGTGTTCGCGTTTGTAGGGATTGAGCTTGTCGGAACGACCGCTGCGGAAACCAAAGATCCGGAGAAGTCTCTCCCGCGCGCCATCAACTCCATTCCGGTGCGTATCATCATGTTCTACGTCTTCGCGCTGATCATCATTATGTCCGTGACGCCGTGGAGCTCGGTGGTGCCAAGCAAGAGCCCGTTCGTTGAGCTGTTCGTGCTGGTGGGGCTGCCTGCGGCAGCGAGCCTGATTAACTTCGTGGTGCTGACCTCTGCAGCGTCTTCCGCGAACAGCGGCGTGTTCTCAACCAGCCGTATGCTGTTTGGTCTGGCGCAGGAAGGTGTGGCGCCGAGCGCGTTCGCCAAGCTGTCTAAGCGTGCGGTACCTGCGAAAGGGCTGACCTTCTCCTGCATGTGCCTGCTGGGCGGCGTGGTGATGCTCTACGTAAACCCAAGCGTGATTGGCGCGTTCACCATGATTACCACGGTCTCAGCGATCCTGTTTATGTTCGTCTGGACCATCATCCTCTGTTCCTATCTGGTGTACCGCAAACAGCGCCCACACCTGCATGAAAAATCGATCTACAAGATGCCGCAGGGCAAGCTGATGTGCTGGGTATGCATGGCGTTCTTCGTCTTCGTGCTGGTTCTGCTGACGCTGGAAGATGATACCCGTCAGGCGCTGATCGTCACGCCGCTGTGGTTTATCGCGCTGGGGCTGGGCTGGATGTTTATCGGTAAGAAACGGATGGCTGGCATGCGTTAAGCATGTTGCCGGGTGGCGCTGACGCTTACCCGGCCTACGTTCGAGGACGTTGCAGGCCCGGTAAGCGCTAGCGCCACCGGGCTTTTTTATTCCCCCGCTAATGCCCGCGGGAACAGAACGTTGTTCTCAAGGCTGATGTGTTCCATCAGGTCGTCAATCATCTCGTTAATGCCGTTGTACATCGCTTTCCACGTTGTGCACGCTTCTGGCGGCGGCGTGACGTTGTGGGTGGTGTGTTTGATCACTTCCAGCAGTTCGCCCGCGTCATCATGCTCGCTTTCCATCACGCTGATGGGCCCCATCGCCTGGCTTCCCATTCCCTGTTTAATCATCGGGAAGAGGATCTGCTCTTCTTTCATCATGTGGCTGGAAAGCTCTTCGTGCAGCAGGGTCAGGTATTTCGCCAGACCGCGCGGTACGTAAGGTTTGTCGGCATGCACGCGCTCGACTTTTGTCGCCTGCAGGATCAGCTCAGGCAGCTGTTCACGGTGACGGTCATGGTAACGCACGATGATATGGTCGATGATTTCCGCGAGCGGAGCGGTTCGCCAGTCTTTGTCGACGGGCTGCTCGGCCAGCTTCGCCAGTTCGGCTTCAATCACCTCAACGTTCAGCTCTTTGCGTAAGGCCGCACGTGCCAGGGTTTGCTTACCGCCGCAGCAGTAGTCCATATCGTATTTGCGAAAAAGCGCAGAAGCGAGAGGAATGGAGAGCGCCAGCTCGCCCAGGGGTTGGTCGCGAAAGGCCATAGCAGTTACCTCATCATCAATAATATAAGATGCATATTAAATGCATCTTATAAACGACGCTATAACCCTTTAGAGGGACGGGTAAAAGTGAGATGCAGATCACAAAAAAATATCCGATTTAACTCTCTGAATGGGTTCAGGAAAGTGGTTTCGAAACTTTTTAAAGGTGGAGAAACAGTAAACAACCCGCTGCACCTGCCGATATATCCACGTCAGACAAACCTGCATATAACAAAGGCAACGCATGTTTAAACGTATAAAAGTCATTACCCTTCTGATTTCGGTGCTGCTTGTGCTCGGCATCATGCAAGTGATTTCCGCCGGTATCTTTATCAACGCCCTGAATAACGATAAAGACAACTTTACCGTGTCGCAGCTCTCCAGCAAGAACGTGGCGGAGTTTACCGATGCGTGGATCAGTCTGAACCAGGCGCGCGTCACCCTGAACCGCGGAATGCTGCGCCTGCAAAGCAGCATGGCCTCGCAAATTAACGGCGGTCAGCTGAATGAGCTGGTGACCACGGCGAAAAATCTGCTGACTGAAGCCCAGGTTCATTACGATAAATACTATGCCTTGCCGAATACGCCAGGCCTGGATGAGAACCTGACCAACCAACTCGAGGAGCAGTACCGCATTTACTCTGCAACGCTGACGCAAATGAATGTTCTGCTGAGCCAGGGCAATCTGGAAGATATGTTCAAGCAGAATGCCGAACAAAAACAGAATGCGATGCAGACGGTTTATCGTGAATGGCGTGAAGCGCAGGCCGCGCTCACGGATAAAGGCATTCAGGATAACGAAAGTGATTACAAACGCATCCTGTGGATCCTCTCTGCGGTCATGCTGCTGGTGATCGTGGTGATTATCTCCAGCTGGATTGCGATGCGCCGCGTGCTGCTGCTGCCGCTGGAAGAGGTGATCAACCATATTCGCGCCATTGCGGCAGGCGATCTCACCCAGCCGATTCAGGCCGACGGTAAAAATGAAATGGCCATCCTGGCGCGTAACGTGCAGGAGATGCAAACTTCGCTGGCGAACACCGTGGGCGTGGTGCGCGAAGGCGCAGATACGATTTACACCGGTGCAGGCGAAATCTCCGCAGGCAGTAACGATCTCTCTTCCCGTACCGAGCAGCAGGCCGCGTCTCTGGAAGAGACGGCAGCCAGCATGGAACAGCTGACGGCAACCGTGAAGCAGAACGCCGATAACGCGCGTCAGGCTTCCCGTCTGGCGCTGGATGCCTCCTCCACGGCGAAGAAGGGCGGTCACGTGGTGGAAGGCGTCGTGCGGACGATGGATGAAATCGCCACCAGCTCCAGCAAAATCGCGCAAATTACCAACGTGATCGACGGGATTGCCTTCCAGACAAATATTCTGGCGCTGAACGCGGCGGTGGAAGCGGCCCGTGCAGGCGAGCAGGGCCGTGGTTTTGCGGTGGTGGCAGGGGAAGTGCGTACCCTTGCCCAGCGCAGCGCTCAGGCGGCGAAAGAGATCAAAGCGCTGATCGATGACTCCGGCGAACGCGTGAGCGCGGGCTCGCAGCTGGTTAACGAAGCCGGGGAGACGATGGCTGAGATCGTCAATGCGGTTACCCGCGTCACCGACATTATGGGCGAAATTGCTTCGGCCTCTGACGAGCAGAGCCGCGGTATCGACCAGGTGGGCCAGGCGGTAGCCGAGATGGACCGCGTGACCCAGCAGAACGCCTCGCTGGTTGAGGAGTCTGCGGCCGCGGCGGCGGCGCTGGAAGATCAGGCTGCGCGTCTGAACGAAGCGGTGGCGGTGTTCAAAATCACCCGCAACCAGGCGGTCAAAGCGGCGCCGGTGAAAACCTATGTGCCAAAAGCGCAGCCTGTCGCGGCGGCGTCTGAAGCAAACTGGGAAACGTTTTAACATCATGCCGGGTGGCGCTGGCGCTTACCCGGCTTACGAAACGGCTCCTTGTAGGCCGGGTAAGGCGGAGCCGCCACCCGGCAAATATCACACCTCCGACGCCGGAACGACCCTCGGTTTTTCCGGCTTCGCTCTCACCGCCACCACCACCCCCACCACCAGCAGCACGATCCCGCAGGCAGTGAACAGCGGCGGCACGCTCTGGCGCATGAGGAAGGTATAAAGCAGTCCGGCCAGGGTTTCGAAGACAATCAGCGGCCCTAAGATCACCGTCGGCAGCTTCTGGCTGGCAATGTTCCAGCACAGCGCGCCCACCCATGAGCACAGCACCGCGATCGCAACCATCAGGCCAATGAACACCCACGGTCTTGGCCCGAAGGGCTGGGCGAAGTCCGGCTGCTGATGGCCCAGCCAGAGGCATGCGCCGAGATACCCCACGACGGATACGGGCAGCGTGACCAGCGCCTGCGCCGTCGCCCACATCATCGGGTGCTTGTCCGGGTTCTCACGCAGCCAGCGCGCGTTGCGCAGGGCATACCATGCCCAGCACGCCACGGAAATGAACGCCAGCAGAATGCCAGAACCGTACCGCCACAGGTCAACATCGCCCTGCCCATGGCGCAGCTCGGCAACATTAACGCATATCAGCCCCAGGGCGGTGCAGACCAGCGCCGGGGCCATTTTTGACCACGCCAGTTTGCCATCGCGCTGGCTGTAGAGCAGGTTAGCAAAGACGGGAATGACGACCGGCAGCGTGCCGATAATCATGGTCGATACCGGCGCACCGGTACGCTGAATGGCACTCGCGAGGCAAACGTAATAGATAAGATTGCCCATCATGGTCAGCGCCAGCGCGGTCCCCCAGTCCTGACGGCTGAGCTGGCGCAAGCGCGCGCGTCCCAGCCACGCCAGGGGCAGGGCAATCAGCCCCAGCGCCAGATAACGTCCGGTCGACTGTAATATTGCCGGATACTCGGGCACGATCAGCGGGCCGACAAAAATCAGTCCCCACATCATCCCGGCCAGCAGGGCATACAACACTCCACTAATCATTTTTCCATCCACAGGTATTTACGCTGTAGTCAGTGTAGGAGGGGCGAATGCGCGCGTATTGTATGAGATTGCGCATTAGCGCCGGGTGACCTGCTTCTGGTAGCGCACGGGCGTAATGCCGTAGCGGTGGGTAAACGCGCGGGTCAGATGTGACTGATCGGTCAGTCCGGTTGCGGCGGCAACCTCTGCGGCGGGCATGCCGTGGGTGAGAAACGCTTTGGCGCGCCAGAGTCGAATGGCCATCAGCATCTGATGCGGCGTCACGTGAAAATGGGCTTTGAACTGGCGCTGGAAATGATACGGGCTGAGCGAGACGACGCTGGCCAGCTCGTCCAGCGTCAGAGCGCGCATATAGTTGTCGTGCAGGTACTCGCGTACCCGTTCGAAGCGGTGCGCGCCTTCCTGAACCCGTGGCGCGTGGTGGGCAAACGGCTGGAAGGTCTCAATCAGATCCAGCAGTAATCCTTTTTGCGCAAGCGGATCGTCCGTGTGCCACAAGCCGTAAATGAGCCTGCCGATTTGCTGTGAGCGTAACGGATCATGACGGGTCACGTCGCTGAACCACCAGTGCCGGAGGCCGGTCACCTCTTCCAGCAGATCGGGTTCGATATAGACCATCCGGTAGCGCCAGCCGCCCTCGGTGGCGGATTCGCCGGTGTGGATCTCGTCCGGGTTCATGGTAACGACGGATTTCTCCGCCGCGAGATGCTGGCTGCCGCGATAGCGAAAGCGTTCGGCACCGGTTTCAATCGTGCCGATGCCGAAGGCTTCATGGGTGTGAGGCTCAAAGGCGTAGTCAGAAATATGCGCGTGATACAGTTCCAGGCCCGGCAGCTGCGACAGATGGCGAAAGCGCGCGCTGTCTCTTTCATCATTAAACTGTTCCGGTACGCCTTGCACGGTGAGCCTCCTCGTGGGTCATCTTTTCATTATCAAAGATGACCCGAGGGGATGCCACAAAAAATAACCATCCCGTAACCATTACAGGATGGCTTTAATGCTCTCCGCCAGCGTAGTGGTTGGGCGCCCGATCAGTTTGCTCAGGGTGCGGCTGTCGTCGAAAAGGCCGCCTTTCGAGGCGCCCACGTCGGAGTCCGCCAGCATATCCGCCAGCCCGGCAGGCAGGCCGACGCTTTTCAGCGCGGCAGCAAACTCCGCTTCGCTGAGATTCTGGTAGGTGACCGGCTTTCCGCTCTGTTTGCTCAGTTCAGCCGCCAGTTCGCTCAGCGTCCAGCCGTGGTCGCCCGCCAGTTCATACACCTTGCCCGCATGGCCCTCTTCAGCAATCACTTTCGCTGCCGCCGCGGCATAGTCTGCGCGGGTGGCAGAGGCAATTTTGCCTTCGCCTGCCGCACCAATAAACACGCCGTGTTCCAGCGCAGGCGGCGCGCTCGCCAGATAGTTTTCGGTATACCAGCCGTTGCGCAGCAGGGCATAAGGAATGCCGGACGCCGCTAGCGCTTTTTCAGTGGCAACGTGTTCAACGTGCAGACCGAGCGGCGAGGTATCCGCATGCAGCAGGCTGGTGTAGGCGATAAATTTCACCCCTGCCGCTTTGGCGGCGTTAATCACGTTCTGGTGCTGGATCGCGCGCTGGCCGACTTCGCTGGACGAGATCAGCAGCAGCTTATCCACGCCGTTCAGCGCGGCGGTGAATGCGGCTTCATCCGTGTAGTCCGCCTGACGAACCACAATTCCCTGCTGGCTTAAGGCTTCAGCTTTTGCCGGGTTACGTACGATGGCCACAATCTGGTTAGCCGGTACGGTTTTCAACAGCTGTTCGATAACGAGATGGCCAAGCTGGCCGGTGGCGCCGGTAATCGCGATCATGATGAATCTCCTTCGTGTTTGTCTGGTGTTGTGGCACACTAGCACCATAGCTAACTTTTAGTAAGTACGTACAAAAAGGTAAGTATGAAAACAACGATACCGACGCTCAGCGAACAATTGCGCGATGGCAATCTCTTCGCGGAACAGTGCCCTTCACGAGAGGTGCTCAAACACGTTACCAGCCGCTGGGGGGTACTGATTCTGCTGGCGCTGCGCCAGGGAACGCATCGCTTTAGCGATCTGCGCCGTAAAATGGGCGGGGTGAGCGAAAAGATGCTGTCCCAGTCGCTTCAGGCGCTGGAGCAGGACGGGTTTGTCGATCGCGTATCGTACCCGGTTGTGCCGCCGCACGTAGAGTATAGCCTGACCCCGATGGGGATCGAGGTCAGCGAGAAAGTCGCCGCGCTGGCGGACTGGATTGAGGTGAATACGCCGAAGGTGATGGCGAATCGGGACGATCGCGCGGCGTAAAAGCCGGGTGGCGCTTC